>DATFDN010000242.1:0-9024 GCA_035252035.1 Acetobacteraceae bacterium
GTCTCCGCGTGCGGTCGGCCACCCGGCGCCGTCGCCGCGCGCCCGACCACCTTTCCCTCCCGCACGATCACGCAGCCGACCGAGGGATTGGGCCAGGTCACGCCAAGACCCCGCCGCGCCAGCGCCAGCGCGGCGCGCATGTGGGCGGCATCGGCGAGATCGGTCGAGCTCATGACAGGCTACGTGGCCTCGTCCAGCGATCCGACAAACGCCTCGAAGTCCTTGGCCTCGCGAAAGTTGCGATAGACACTGGCGAAGCGGACATAGGCGACGGCGTCCACGTCCTTCAGCGTCTCCATCACCAGCTCGCCGATCTGCTTGCTGGAGACCTCCGCCTCGCCCGAGGCTTCGAGCTGGCGGACGACGCCGGTGACGATCCGCTCGATCCGCTCCTCCGTGACCGGGCGCTTGCGCAGCGCGATGCGGATGGAGCGCGCCAGCTTGTCGCGATCGAAGGCGACGCGCCTTCCGTCCGACTTGATCACCGTCAGCTCGCGCAACTGCACGCGCTCGATGGTGGTGAAACGCTGCCCGCAGCCGATGCAATAGCGCCGGCGCCGGATCGCCGCGCCGTCCTCGGACGGGCGGCTGTCCTTCACCTGGGTGTCGGCATGGCCGCAGAACGGGCAGTGCATCAGCGATCGGGATAGATGGGGAATCGCGCGCACAACGCCCGCACGCGCGCCGCCACCGCGCGCTCGGCCGCGTCGTTCGCGCCGTCGTTGGAGCGCGAGAGGCCATCGACGACCTCGGCGATCATGCGCCCGACCTCGCGGAACTCGGCGGTGCCGAAGCCGCGCGTCGTGGCCGCGGGCGAGCCCAAGCGGATGCCGGAAGTGACGGCCGGCCTCTCGGGATCGGCGGGAATGGCGTTCTTGTTGGCGGTGATGCGCGCGCGCTCCAGGCTGGCCTCCGCGGCCTTGCCGGTGACGCGCTTCGGCCGCAGATCGACTAGCATCAAGTGGCTGTCGGTGCCGCCGCCGACAATGGCGAAGCCCTCCTCGATTAGCGTCGCGGCGAGCGCGCGGGCATTGTCGAGGATCGCCTGCTGGTAGGCGCGGAACTCCGGGCGCAGCGCCTCGCCGAACGCCGCCGCCTTGGCGGCGATGACATGCATCAGCGGGCCGCCTTGCAGGCCAGGGAACACGGCGCTGTTGATCTTCTTCCCGATCTCCGGATCGTCCGACAGCACCATCCCGCCGCGCGGGCCGCGCAAGGTCTTGTGCGTGGTGGTGGTCACGACATGCGCGTGGGGCAGCGGGCTCGGATAGACGCCGGCCGCGACCAGCCCCGCGAAGTGCGCCATATCGACCATGAGATAGGCGCCCACCTCCTCGGCCACCCGGCGGATGCGGGCGAAGTCGATGACCCGCGCGTAGGCCGAGCCACCGGCGATGATGAGTTTCGGGCGCTCGGTCCGGGCGATGCCTTCAAGCTGCTCATAGTCGAGCAGCCCGTCGCCACGCACGCCGTAATGCAGCGGGCGGAACCACTTGCCCGAGAGATTGGCGGGCGAGCCGTGGGTCAGGTGCCCGCCCGCGTCGAGGCTCATGCCAAGAATGGCGTCGCCCGGCTTCAGGAGGGCGAGGAACACGGCCTGGTTGGCCTGCGCCCCGGAATGGGGCTGCACATTGGCGAACGCGCATCCGAACAGCGTCCTGGCCCGCTCGATGGCCAGCCGCTCGGCGACGTCGACGAAGCCGCAGCCGCCGTAATAGCGCCGGCCGGGGTAGCCCTCGGCGTACTTGTTGGTGAGCACGCTGCCCTGCGCCTCAAGCACGGCGGCGGAGACGATGTTCTCGCTGGCGATCAGCTCGATGCCGTCCTGCTGGCGGCCCAGCTCGTCGCGGATCGCCTGGGCAAGCTCGGGGTCGGTCTGGGCGAGGGGGGCGGTGAAAAACCGCTGGAGGCTGGGAGCGGGCGCGTGCTGGTCCATGATCTGCCGGTGCGTTTGGGGTCGGCTGGTCTAGCATCGCGGCGCATGGGCGACAAACGCGAGCCCCTCTCCCGGCCCCTTCACCCGATTTGTGTTGAAGTCGGAATGGACAAGCGGAAAATAACAGCGGCGCAGGAAGTGCCCCTGCGCCGCCGACGCAGCCACGGCAGGCTGGCTGCTCTTGGAGGAACCTCGCCATGCAACACCATGGCTGGCTCCTGCCGATCATGGTGATCCTGGTCATAAAGATCAAGATCCACGTGAAGCGGTAGGACTCACCCCCGGCCCGGATCGCCGGGCCGGGGGCCTCCGGGAACCCAGCCTGCCTGACCTACTCTCCGCGCCGCACGAAATGCAGCTTGTTGCCATCCGGATCGCGGACATAGGCGCCGTAGTAGTCGGGCGCGAAGCGCGGGCGCAGGCCCGGCGCACCCTCGTCGTAGCCCCCGGCCTCCAGGGCCGCGGCATAAGCCGCATCCACCGCGGCGCGCGAGGGCGCGGCGAAGGCGGCCATCCAACCGTTGCCCCAACTCGCCGGCAGGCCGTTGAACGGCCGTCCCACCCAGAGCTTGGCCGCCTCCCCTGGGCGCTGCCATGCTGCCCAGTTGGGGAACTTGCCGGGCACGCGCTGGATGCCGAGCGGGGCCAGCACCGCGTCGTAAAAGGCGATGGCGCGGGCAAGATCCTGGGTGCCGATGGTCAAATGGCTGAACATGCGCGATCCTCCTCGGCGGGGCTTGGGGGGACTGGTGCCGTCAAGCGCCACCCGACCCCAGCACGACCACCACGACGGCGACAATTCCACCTGAAACCGCCAGCACGGCAAGCGCGAGCAGCGGGCCGCGCAGCCGTGGCGCGCGCGTCCCGGCCGGAAGGCGCTTGCGCCCCGTGATCATGGGGCGGATCAGGTTTTGCCCCTTCAGCAGCATGTAGGCGGACACCGCCGCGACATGCAGCAGCACCGCGACCTCGATGGCGATGAAGTTCACGGCATGGACATGGCTGAGCCAATCACTCCAGTCCTGGCCAATCCGCTCGGCGAACGGCCCATAGGTCATAACCTGGTCGTTGGCGCAAAGTCCCGTGCCGACCTGGATCGCGAGCAGCAGCAACAGCACCAGCACCATCCAGCCGCCGGCGGCGTTGTGGCCGATCTCCCGGTCGGGCTCGCGACGGGCGAAGCGCCGCAGGTGCATGAGGGCGGCGACAGGGCTCTTGAGGAAGGACCGGAACCGCGCCGTGTCGCTGCCCATCACGCCCCAGGCGAGGCGGAACAGCAGCGCGGCGAACATCGTGTAGCCCGCGAATTCGTGCGCCCGCATCCAATTCTCGTGCTGGGTCAGCCAGCTTGTGAGGACCAGGGCCGCCACGCCCCAGTGGAAGACGCGGATCGGCCCGTCCCACACCCGTATCCGGAGATCTGTCTCGCGCATCGCCCTTTTCACCCAGTCGGTCGGACAAATGATCCAGTAGGCAAGTCCTGCAAGCCCGCGTTGCCGGACTCGCGCGCACCGGCCTAGGCTGCGCCATGGTCGATTCGGTCGAATCGCAACCGGCTCGGCGCTGGCCTGCCGCCGCCGCCGCACTGGCCGCGGTGGCGGTCAGCGCGACGCTGGTGCTGGCCTGGCGTGGCGCACAACACCAAGCCCGCCCGGCTTCCCACGCACAGGATGGCGCGTCCCCGCGTGCCGCGCCGATCGCGGTGCCATCGCCCCCGCCCGTGGTCCGCCCCCGCTTCGAAGTGGTTCGGGTCGGCGCGGACGGCAGCGTGGTCATTGCGGGACGGGCCGCGCCCGGCGATCAGGTGAGCGTGCGCGAAGGCGAACGCGCAATCGGCCAGGCCGAAGCCGATGCGCAGGGCGCCTTCGTCATCGTGCCCGCCGCGCCGCTGCCGCCCGGCGCTGGCGAGCTGACGCTTTCCGCCCGCCCGCCAGGCCGGTCCGAGCAGGCAGGCATCGGCAGCGTCGTCCTGGCGGTGCCGGCGCGGGAGAATGGGGCGGAGACGGAGGCGCCGCTGGCGGTTCTGGTCGGAACGGATGCGCCCCACCTGCTGCAAGTGCCCGGCGCGGCGCGGCCTGGCCATCTTGGCCTGCAGTCCATCCAGTATGATCGCCGTGACGGGACATGCCTGGCCGGAGCCGCGCCGCCCGGCGCGCCAGTGCGGCTCTATATCGACGACACCCGGGCCGGCGACGCCAGGACCGAGATCGATGGGCGTTGGATGCTCCGGCTCGGCCACCCATTGGCGCCCGGCAGGCATTGGCTCCGCCTTGACCAGCTTGACGCGAGTGGGCAGGTGGTCGCCCGGATCGCCGTGGCATACCAACAGGAGGATCCGAGCGCCCGCCGTGTCGCGCCCGGCAGCGTGTCGATCGAGCCCGGCGCGGGCTTTTGGCGCATCATCCGCGCGAGCCAGAACGCGGACATCCAGTACCTCGTCGTCTTCCGCGCGAGTCGCCGTCAGAATCGACGGCCGGGCCGGATCTATCCAGGGCAGGTATTCAATGCCCCCGCGCGGGACAGCGCCGCTTCCGGAAGCGTCGGCGCGCTTGAACCGTCCCGATGAAGGGGCCATAACCGCCGCCTCATGTCAGTCGTTGACACGTTCCGCTTGGTCGCGGCGCCGCCGCACCGGGCCGGCTGGGCCTTTATCGTCGCCGGGATCGCGCTGTTCGTGGTCGGCCTGATCTTCGCGCGCTGGCTGGCTTGGCTCGCCTTTCTGTTCACCCTGTTCTGTCTCTATTTCTTCCGTGATCCCGAGCGCGTGCCGCCGGGCCGGCCCGAGGCGCTGGTGGCGCCGGCCGATGGCAAGGTGGTCTCGGTGGCCCCCGCGGCGCCCCCCGCCGAACTGGGGCTCGGCCCCGCCCCGCGCTGGCGCATCGGCATCTTCCTCTCAGTGCTGGACGTGCATGTGAACCGGAGTCCGGCCGACGGGACGGTGACGCGCATCGCGTACCGGCACGGCGCATTCGTCAACGCCGCCCTCGACAAGGCAAGCGAGCGCAACGAGCGCAACGCCATCGCGATCCGCCTGCCGGGTGGGCAAGAGGTCGCGGTCGTGCAGATCGCCGGGCTGATCGCGCGCCGGATCGTGTGCGGGCTTCGCGAGGGCGATCCGGTGCGCGCCGGCGACCGCTTCGGCATCATCCGCTTCGGCAGCCGCACCGACCTCTATCTGCCCGAGGGCGTCCGCCCGCTGGTCGCGATCGGTCAGACCATGATCGGCGGCGAGACGGTCGTGGCGGAGCTGCCGCGATGAACGGGTCGAGGCACCCGGCTTGGCTGCCGGACGACGCTGGGAGCACCGTGCCCAATCGCGTGCGCCGGCTGCGCACTCGGCTGCGCCCGCGCAACCGGCCGCGCTTTCGCGGACCCTCGTTCAACCGCATCATCCCGAACATCCTCACCCTGATCGGGTTGTGCGCCGGCCTGACCTCGGTGCGCTTCGCGCTGGATGGAAAGTTTGGCGCCGCGGCCATCGCCATCACCTTCGCCGGCTGCATCGACGGGCTGGACGGGCGGCTGGCGCGGCTGCTCAAGGCGGTCTCGCGCTTCGGCGCCGAATTCGACAGCCTCGCCGATTTCATGGGCTTCGGCGTGGCGCCGGCCTTTGTCCTGTACCTATGGTCACTCCAGCGGCTCGGACCGTTCGGCTTCGTGCCGTGCATGTTCTTCGCGGTCTGCATGGCGCTGCGCCTGGCCCGCTTCAACGCGGCGCTGGATGCCGGCCCCTCCCCCGCCTACGCCTACAACTTCTTCACCGGCGTGCCGGCGCCGGCCGGCGCCGGGCTGGCGCTGTTGCCGGTGTTCCTGGGCCTGGAAGGGAACGCGCTCGGCGCCGGCTGGCTGGTCAGCATCGCGCGCTCCCCCGCCCTGTGCGCGCCGGTGCTGGTCGGCACCGCCCTGTTGTGCGTCTCCACCTTGCCGATCTGGAGCTTCAAGAACTTCAAGGTGCCCGCGGAGTACGTGCTGCCGGTGCTGCTCGGCGTCGGCCTGTTCGCCGCCGTTCTCGTGGCCGATCCCTGGGCGGCGTTCGTCGGCTTGGGGGTGGCCTATCTCGTCATGCTGCCATTCAGCGTGCGCAGCTTCCACCGCCTGCGCCGCGCCGCCGAGCAGGAGCCGGACGGGGGGGAAACCTGACGTTCGCATCTGCAACGACGAGGACCATTGACAGGCGGCGGCGCGTCGCCGATGCTCGTAACCGCTGAAATCGCCGGTAGCGCGCCAGCGGCAAAGACTGGGCCTCCGGCTTGGGGGAGGAAGCAGACAATGGGCCGATTCCTAAGCGATCGCGAGGTCGCCGCGCTGGCGCCTGCCGAGCAGGCCGCATTCCACTCGCCCGTGCCCACCCAAATGATCTCGAACGGCGAATTCAATCCGTTGCCGCAGAACGCGCGGCAGCGCCAGGTGGAGTCGCGCATCAAGGAGATGGCCGACACGAACGGGCGCCGGCTCGGCCTCGACCGGCGGCAATTCCTGCGCACCGCCTGCGGCATGGCCACGGCTTTCGTCGCCATGAACGAGGTCTACGGCCGGGTCTTCGATGTCGGCGCCGCCGAGGCGGCGCAGCCCGACGCGGCGGCGGCGCGCGCGGCGGCCACGTCGAAGCAGTTCATCTTCGACGACCAGCTTCACTTCGTGCGCGACGACTACAGCTACGAGGGCCTTCTGGGACTCGCGCAGTACGCGGTGGAGAACTGGAACGTCGGCAGGGACGCGCCGATGAGCCTCGACCGCTACAAGTTCGACAATTTCCTCAAGGAAGTCTACCTCGACAGCGACACGACGGTTGGCCTCCTGAGTGGGGCGCCGTTCGATGATCCGGCGAAGTGGTTCCTGTCCAACGACCAGATCAAGCAGGCGGCGGACACCGTGAACAGCATCGCCGGCGGGCGGCGGCTGCTGTACCACTCCCTCATCACGCCGAAGCAGGAAGGATGGATGGAGGAGGCCGAGCGCTGCATTGCGGTGGTGAAGCCCACGAGCTGGAAGGGCTACACGATCGGCGATCCCTTGAACCCAACGGCCACGAAATACCCATGGCGGCTGGACGATGAGGGGCTTATGTACCCGTTCTACGAGAAGGCCGTGAAGGCGGGCATCACCACCATCTGCATCCACAAGGGGCTGTTGCCGGCCGATTACGCGAGTTCGATGCCCAACGCGTGGCAGTACGCGACGGTGGACGACGTGCCGAAGGCGGCGAAGGACTGGCCGCAGATCAGTTTCGTGATGTACCACGCCGCGATGCGCATGTTCCTGGAAGATCCGCAGAAGGAGCTCAACGAGTTCGAGAAGACGGGCAACATCAACTGGGTCACGGATCTCGCGCGAATCCCCGAGAAGTACGGGGTCAGCAACGTGTACGCGGATCTCGGCACCACGTTCGCCGCCTCCGCGATCGCCAACCCGCGCTTCTGCGCCGCCGTGATGGGCACCCTCGTCAAGGGCCTCGGTCACGACCACGTGTTCTGGGGGACCGATTCCGTCTGGTACGGCTCGCCGCAGTGGCAGATCGAGGCGTTCCGCCGTCTTGAAATCCCCGAGGACATGCAGAAGCGCTTCGGCTTCGCCCCGCTCGGCCCCGCGGACGGCCCGGTGAAGAGCGCCATTCTCGGTCTGAACGGCGTTCAGCACTACAAGATCGCGCTGCGCCAGGCCGACCTCTCGCCCTGGGAGCAGGACGGGATCGGCAAGGTGAAGCACGCCTACTTGCAACAGGGCGGGCCGGAGCGGAGCAATGCCGCATATGGATACGTGGTGAAGGCGGGCTAACTCCTCCCCAACCCCCTCCCCCAGGGGAAGGGGGCTCAGTCTTCCGCTCCCCCTCCCCTCGCGGGAGGGGGCCGGGGGGAGGGGTCGGACGCGCCCCGCTCAGCCGCTAGTTCCCCGCGTAGCTTGTCCAGCGGCACCAACGTTCCCTCGCGCTCGACATGCCAGAACGTCCACCCGTTGCAGGACGGCGCGTGCTGCACCGCCGCGCCAACCTGATGGATCGAGCCGCGCGCGCCGTTGGCCGCGATCGTGCCGTCGGCCGAGACCGTCGCGCTCACCCGGCGCTGCCGATCGGTCAGGCGCGTGCCCGGCGCGATGACGCCCCGCTCAACCAGGGCGCCGAACGGGATGCGCGGCGCCTCCCGCCGCGTCGGCGCGGTGGCCACGCCGTCCTGGGTGGCGGGGCGGGTGCGGCGGATGCGGCCGATGGCGGCCTCGGCATAGGCCGGATGGCGCTCGATGCCGATGAAGTGCCGGTGCAGCCGCTTGGCCACCACCGCCGTCGTCCCGGTGCCCAGAAACGGATCGAGCACGATGTCCCCCGGCGCGGTGGAGGCGAGCAGGACGCGGTGCAGCAGCGCCTCGGGCTTCTGGGTCGGGTGCAGCTTCAGCCCGTGCTCGTTGCGCAGCCGTTCGGCCCCGGTGCAGAGCGGGATGAACCAGTCGCTGCGCATCTGCACGTCATCGTTCAGCGCCTTCATCGCCTGGTAGTTGAAGCGGTACCGGGAATCGGGCTGCCGCGCCGCCCAGATCAGCGTCTCATGCGCGTTTGTGAAGCGCCGGCCGCGGAAGTTCGGCATCGGGTTGGCCTTGCGCCAGATGATGTCGTTCAGCAGCCAGAAGCCGAGATCCTGCAAGGCCGCGCCGATGCGGAAGATGTTGTGGTAGGCGCCGATGACCCAGAGCGTGCCGTCCTTGCGCAGGACGCGGCGGCATTCGGCGAGCCAGGCGCGGGTGAAGGCGTCATAGGTGGCGAAATCGGTGAAGCGGTCCCAGTCCTCGTCAACCCCGTCCACCACGCTGTCGTCCGGGCGGCGCAGCTCGCCGCGAAGCTGGAGGTTGTAGGGAGGATCGGCGAAGACGCAGTGGACCGAGGCCGGCGGCAGCATCCGCATCAGCGTGACGCAGTCCCCGCGCAGCACCTGGTCCAGCGGCAGTTCACGAATGATTTCCACGTCTCTCCAGGCGCGGTTCAGCGTGGGCCATCGTGATCCGGGGGTTGCCGCGGCGTCAATCGGTGTCGGCGGGCGCGAGCGCGCGCACCGCGCCGAAGGCCGGGCGGTGATGCGGCGTCGGCCCGAGGCGGCGCAGCG
>DATFDN010000243.1:0-4744 GCA_035252035.1 Acetobacteraceae bacterium
AGTACTGGCCGCCGGTCAAGCGGGTGGACAACGCGTACGGGGACCGGAACCTGGTCTGCACCTGCGCGCCGTTGGAGGCGTACGCGGCTGCGGCGGAGTGAGGCGGGCTATCCGGGCCGGATCACGGCAGGGCCGGGCAACGATCATCCCGGATCACCAGAGGCGGCATCCCACTCTTCGCGGCCGATAGGGCGCGTGTCGTAGGAAGCGCGCAGCCTCTCCGCTAGCACGGCAGGCCGTACTGGCCGGCTCATGGCGGCTCGTCGGGCCTGTTCTTGACGAAGGCGGGTTCAGCCCGGTCAGCGTCTTCGGGTGCAGGTTGCGGGCTTTATCGACGAATACCCGATGGCGGACGGCGAAGATATCTTCCGTTACGAGTCCCGATCACCACTTCTCGACCCACGGCCGCAGCACGACTTCAAACGCCCAAGTCGACCGATGCTGGCGGTGCAGCTGCAGGTAGGTTTCCGCGATACAGTCCGGGTCGACCATATTGTCGTCAACGGTCGTTCCTGCCAGCCGATGGGCGCGGGTGCCGTCTTCCTGCGTCCAGCCAATTGCGGCGTCAATCGGCACATTTGCTACGTGGATACCTTGCGGCATCAGCTCTCTCGCCATGCTTTGCGCGAGTCCGGACTTTGCATGACATGCCATTGCAAAGGCACCGCTCGATGGGAAGCCTTTGAGCGCTGCGCTTGCGTTCGTGAAGATGATTGATCCTTTGGCGCCGTTTGCGTTCGGTTTGTTCTCGCGCATGAGCCGGGCTGCCTGCTGACCCACCAAGAACGCGCTGAACGCCGAGTTTCGAAGTGTATCGAACGCCATACTTGGGTCGGCTTCGGCAATCCCCTTTCGAAAGATGCCGGGAACCCGGCCGTCGATGTTATGCACGACAAGCGTAGGAGCCCCAAGGTCTCGAACAACATCCGCAAACAGCAGCTCCACGGCCGCTGGCTCGCTTGCATCGCACGCGTATCGACGCACGCCGTGCGTCTTCTCTAGATCCTGCAGAACCGGTTTTTCTGGGTTTCTGGCTGCGACGCCGACAGACATGCCGTTCTTCGCAAACAGCCTCGCACAACTAGAGCTGATGCCGGGGCCACCCCCAACGATCAGTGCGACGTCTTGAGTGTCGCGCTTGCCGGGTTGTGTCATGCGTCGTGCTCCCATGATGGTGTTGGGGAAGGAGGGTAGGGGTCACTCTTCGTGGGCTGTGACATGAGTGTTGGTCGGAACCGGCCTGAGCCTGGTGGCTAACGCGACGCCAGTCTTGTCCGCGCGGCGGCCAGGATGCGGTCCGACAATTCCGGATCGTCGACGGCGCGCGCCAGGGTCAGCGCCCCGACCATCGTCGCCACAATGGCCAGAGCCTCGTCCTCGGACTCGGGGCGGCCCGGCATCAGACCGGCGATCCGTTTCATTGCCGCCCGCACGGCGTCTGTGAAACTGCGCCGGATTGCGGCGCTCTGGCGCGGGATTTCACCCCCCAGAGCCGCCATCACGCAGCCGCCGCCACGTCGGTCCCGATGGTCCGCGGACAGATACCGGGCGACGTAGTCGTCCAAGGTCGCGGCGTCGCTCATGCGTGCCGAACTGGTGCTCAGGGCGTGACCCAACGCCTCGGCGGCCAGACGTTCCTTCGAGCCGAACTGGCTATACAGGCTGCCGTGGGTCAGTCCGGCGGCATCCGTCAAGGCATCGACACCAACGCCTTGCAGGCCGCGCTCACGGAACAGCCGCGCAGCCTCGGTCAGGATACGCTCTCGATTTTCCGCCGCCTTTTCCTTCGAAACCCGCATGTCTCCGCCTTCCCGGGCGCGCGAAAACGCTCCTTGACATTATTAGTGGCAGCCGCCATTAAAATCAATGATGACGATCGCCATCAATATGGCGACCTCAACAGACGGAGGCCCATGATGTCAACGTCCAACACCGCGCTCGTCACCGGCGCGTCAGCCGGCATTGGTGCCGCTTACGCGGACCGACTGGCTCGCCGCGGCCACGACCTGATCCTGGTGGCGCGCGATGAAGCCCGGCTGAACGCCCTGGCCGAGCGCCTGCGGGTGGAAGCCGGCCGCTCGGTGGAAGTCGTGGTCGCCGACCTGCTGGCGCGGCCGGACCTGCTGCGGATCGAACATCGGCTGCGCCAGGATCCAACCATTGGCATGTTGGTGAACAACGCGGGCGTCGCCGCCTCGGGGCCGATGCATGGTTCCGACGTGGACCGGCTGGAGGCCATGGTGAACGTCAACGTCACAGCGGCGCTCCGCCTGGCGTACGCTGCCGTCGAGGGATTCTTGGCGCGCGGCGAGGGAACGTTGATCAATCTTTCTTCCGTGCTGGCGCTGGCACCCGAGCGGTTCAACGCGACCTACAGCGGCACCAAGGCCTTCGTGCTGAATCTCAGTACGGCGCTGCGGACCGAGTTGGCGGACACCGGCATCCGGGTCCAGGCGGTCTTGCCTGGTGCCACGTGCACCGAAATCTGGGGCAAAGCGGGCGTCGACATCGCGGCGATGCCGGCAGACATGCTGATGGACGTTGGCGAAATGGTTGATGCGGCTCTCGCGGGTCTGGACCTGGGCGAGGCGGTGACAATCCCATCCTTGCCGGACATGGCCGACTGGTCGCGGTTCAACGACGCGCGCCTGGCAATGGGGCCGAATTTGTCGCTGGCGCACGCGGCCGAGCGATACAAAAGGGCAGGAGAAGCCGCTTGAGCGCGCCCGCGAGGCCGGGTCAGATCCTGGCCATCGTTTGCGCCGGCATCGTGCTGGCCAATCTCGACCTGTTCATCGTCAACGTGGCGCTGCCGGACATCGCCCAGGACTTCGGTGACGCGAGTCTGGGGAAGCTGTCCTGGATTTTGAACGGTTATGCGATCGCTTACGCGGCCTTGCTCGTGTTTTGCGGCAGGTCGGCCGAACGCTATCCGCGAAACCACAGTTTTCTCGCGGGCGTTGGCCTCTTTACCGTCGCGTCGGCCGCCTGCGCGCTCGCGAACAGTGTCGAAACCCTGGTCGCGTTCCGCCTTCTACAGGCAGCGGGCGCGGCGCTGCTCACCCCGACGTCTCTGGGCCTGATCCTGGCGACCTTCCCGGCGGAGCGGCGCGGCGGCGCGGTCCGCACCTGGGCCGCTATCGGCGGTGTTGCCGCGGCTTTGGGGCCTTTGGTGGGGGGACTGCTGGTCACGGCCAACTGGCGGTGGATTTTTCTGGTCAACGTGCCGATCGGCTTACTCGCGCTGCTGGTGGGCTGGATCAAACTCCCCCGGATTCCCGGCCATTATGTTCCGGTACCAAATTATTGGGCGGCCGCGCTGATCACCCTCGGCATCGGCGCACTGACGTTCGGGATCGTGAAGCTGAATGATTGGGGGTGGAACTCGTATGGCGTCTCATTGAGCTTCGCGGCGGCGTCGGCGATGCTGGCGCTGTTCGTCGCGCACTGCCTGCGTTCCGGCAACCCGTTCATCGATCCGACCCTGTTCCGGATCCGGGATTTCACCCGTGCGACCTTGACGATGGCACCGTTCTCGACCGCGTTCGGCGGTTTTCTGCTCTCGCTCGTGTTGTGGGAGGAAGGCGTATGGCACTGGCCCGCCATGAAGATCGGTCTGGCCATCGCGTCCGGTCCGTTCATGGTTCCCGTCACCTCGTTGCTCCTGGCGGGACGGTTGATCACCCGGTTCGGCGCCGCGATGGTCGTGACGGCAGGGCTGGTCTTCTTCGCCGCAGGCGTGATCGTGTGGGCGGTCCTGGCCGGACCGCAGCCCGACCTGGGGTTCGCTGTCCTATGCGTCATCCCCTCGGGTATCGGTGTCGGACTAACGCTGCCGACGCTGATGGGGCTGGGCACGTCGGCGCTTCCAGCGTCGTCGTTCGCGACAGGGTCCGGCGTGATCAACATGATCCGCCAGATCGGTTTCGCCATCGGCGTCGCCATTTTCGTCGCCATCGTCGGATCACCCGGCTCGGCGGAGGCACAGATGGCGGCGTTTCGCTTCGCCTGGTGGGTGATGGCGGCGATCACCGCGCTTGGCCTGATTCCGCTGCTCCTGCTGCCGCAGCGGAGGCGCGCCGTCACGGCCGTGGAACCCGCGTATATCGACCTTGACCCAACATTTATGTCGCGGCCCGCGAAGGAATCAGCGCGCCTGTCCCAATTGGAGTCTAGTCTGTCCGGTACGACTCCGGGCCGAACGTTTGCGGCCACGGCGGCACGATTCCCAGTTTCAGCACCGAAATGTATTATGTCCCGGCCTGGAACGCCACTCTGATCGTCAGCGTCAATCGTCTTGATCGCGACGACGCCATCCAGACGACGCCCGTGACAACGGCGGTCTCGAACGCGCTGATCAAGGAGTTCGGCAGCCACTCGCAATGACCGAATGGCGTCGATCCTCCTTTCCGATGCAGCTCTTTTATCGGTCAAGAAGGCCGATCCTGAATACCAATGAAGCGCGACAACGTGCCACGCTGGCAGCCGCGTTCATCGAAGTTCCCCGGATCGAGCCAGCGCTCGAAGCCCCGCCGGATCGCCTTCCATTCCGTGTCGATGATCGAGAACCAGGCGGTGTCGCGGTTCCGGCCCTTGTAGACGACCGCCTGGCGGAAGATGCCTTCGAACTGGAAGCCGTAGCGGAGCGCCGCCTTCCGGGACGGCTCGTTCAAGCTGTCGCACTTCCACTCGTAGCGCCTGTAGCCGAGTTCGTCGAAGGCGCGGCGCATCATCAGGAACATCG
>DATFDN010000244.1:0-5263 GCA_035252035.1 Acetobacteraceae bacterium
GCGCGCGAGGCGCCGGTCCTGGACCGGGCGTCCTGGCCCGGCCTGGTGCGCGAGGGCGGGGGAATGGCGGCTGGCGCGCTCGCCGCTGGAAGCTGGGGCGCGCTACGGGGAGCCGAGCAGGCGTCCACGATGATGTTCGGCAGCTTGCTGCTCGGCCAGTTGCTGCACACGCTGAACTGCCGCGATCCTGGCGCCCCGCCCAATCCCGCGTTGGGCGGCGCGCTCGCGCTCTCCTTCGGCGCGCAGGGCGCGGCGGTGCTGGTCCCCGGGCTGCGCCGCCTGCTTGGCCTGGCGCCGCTCGGACCGATGGAGGTCGCGGTCACGCTGGCCGGCGGGATCGCCCCGTTCCTGTTCAATCGCGCGCTGCGCCGGCCCGCCCTCTCGCCGGACTGAGCGGGTTTGGTGCTAGGATCGGCGCGACACGCGGGGAGGGGGCCATGGCGAACAAGGTCATCATCAGTTGCGCCGTCACCGGGGCGATCCACACGCCGAGCATGTCGCCCCACCTGCCGATCACGCCCGAGGAAATCGCGCGCAGCTCGATCGAGGCGGCGGAGGCGGGGGCGGCGATCATCCACCTGCACGCCCGCGATCCCCAAACAGGGGAGCCGACGCCCGATCCGGGCGTGTTCATGCGTTTCTTGCCCACGATCAAGCAAAGCACCGACGCGGTGGTGAACATCACCACGGGCGGCGGACTGAACATGACGCTCGACGACCGGCTGGCCGCGCCGTTACTGGCCAAGCCGGAGATGTGCAGCCTGAACATGGGCAGCTTCAACTTCAACATCTCGCGCGCCGGCGACCGGGTGAAGGCGTGGAAGCACGACTGGGAAAAGCCGTATCTCGAACGCACTGTCGATTATATCTTCCGCAATACATTCGCCGACATCGCGGGGATCGTGGAGCGACTGGGCAAGGCGCACGGCACGCGCTTCGAGTTCGAATGCTATGACGTGGGGCATCTGTACAACTTGGCCTATTGCCTGGACCAGAAAATGGTCGAGCCGCCGCTCTTCGTGCAGACGATCTTCGGCATCCTGGGCGGGATCGGGGCGGATCAGCGCAACCTGTTGTTCATGAAGGAAACCGCGGACCGGCTGTTCGGCGACGCCTATGTGTGGTCGGTGCTGGCCGCCGGGCGGCATCAGATGGCCTTCACCACCATGGCCGGGATCATGGGGGGCAACGTGCGCGTCGGGCTGGAGGACAGCCTGTTCATCGGGAAGGGCAAGCTCGCCACCTCGAACGCCGAGCAGGTGGCGAAAATCCGCCGGATTCTCGAAGAGCTGAGCCTGGAGGTCGCAAGCCCGGCGGAGGCGCGCGCCATCCTCAAGCTCAAGGGCGGCGACCGGGTGGGGTTCTAGGGGTGATCGGCAAGCTGTTCGCGGCTGGCGTGCTGGCGGCGGGACTCGGCTATGTCTATCCGCTATGGAACGAGCACGCCGCCTCGACCTGCCAGGCCGTCGAGAAGCGCTTCCTCACCCCGGCCGAGGCAGACGTCCACCCCGCGCGCCTGCTGAGCCTCGCCGTGGCCAGGGTGTATCTTGAGCCTTTGTCGCATGGCCGGGTTGCCGAAACGCAGGCGAAGGGACGCTACCCCGCGCTGCCCGCCGACCTTGGCTGCGCGGTCGCGTACTGGCGAGGGCTGCTCGACTTGCCCCCGCGTTGACCCTGATTATTTGGACAGGTAATCGCAACGCGGCGGCTCTCGCCGGGAGAATAAGGGCATCGTGAAGGACGTGCGCGACGCGCTCCTGACGGGGCGCAGGAGCGACGGCAAGCTGGTCGAGCGGCCGCTGTCGCCCCATTTGCAGGTCTACAAGTGGCCGGTGAGCATGATGCTCTCGATCAGCCACCGCGCCACGGGGATCGGGGTGTCGGTGGGCGCGCTGCTGATGACCTGGTGGCTGGTGGCCGCGGCCACGTCCGACGCGGCCTTCGCGACCGTGCAGGGCTTCCTGGGATCGGGCTTCGGCGTGTTCCTGCTGTTCTGCTGGGCGGCGGCGCTGCTGCTGCACCTGTTCCAGGGCATCCGCCACCTTGTCTGGGACGCCGGCTACGGGTTCGACAACCGAAGCTATCGCATCACCGGCTGGGGCGTGATCGCGATAACGGTTGTCGCGACGCTGATCGTTTGGATCGTCGGGCTGGTGGTGTGGTGATGGCGGTCAAGGGCAAGATCTCCGGCAAGTCGGTCCAGGTCGATATCCTGCGCTCCCAGCTCGGCCGCGTGCGCGGGCTCGGCGCGGCGCGCGCGGGGTCGGGCGCGTGGTGGATCGAGCGCGTGACCTCGGTCGCGCTGGTCCCGCTCACGCTCTGGTTCATCGGCGCCGTGATCGGGCTGGAGGGCACGGACCGCGCCGGCATGATCGCCTGGCTGCACGAGCCCGTTCCGCTGGTGCTGCTGCTGTGCCTCGTCGTCATCACCTTCTGGCACATGGCGATGGGCCTGCAAGTGGTGATCGAGGACTATGTGCATACGGAACTGCCGCGCATGGCCCTGATCCTGGGTGTGCGCGCAATTTCGATCCTCGCCGCGGTGTTCTGCGTGATTGCCGCGCTGCGCCTCGGGCTCGGGAGTTCGGTTCCATGAACGTGATGACAACGCCGCTGCGTCCCGTCTACAGCTTCGTCGATCACACCTATGACGTGGTGGTGGTGGGCGCCGGCGGCTCTGGGCTGCGCGCCACCCTAGGGATGGGCGCGGCGGGGCTCAAGACCGCCTGCATCACCAAGGTCTTCCCGACCCGCAGCCACACCGTCGCCGCGCAAGGCGGGATCGGCGCCGCGCTCGGCAACATGGGTCCGGACGATTGGCGCTGGCACATGTACGACACCGTCAAGGGGTCGGACTGGCTCGGCGACCAGGACGCGATCGAGTACATGTGCCGCGAGGCGATCCCGGCGGTGTACGAGCTTGAGCATTTCGGGATGCCCTTCAGCCGCACCGAGGACGGGCGCATCTATCAGCGCCCGTTCGGCGGCCATATGAAGGACTATGGCAAGGAGCCGGCGATGCGCGCCTGCGCCGCCGCCGATCGTACCGGCCATGCCATGCTGCACACGCTCTATCAGCAATGCCTGAAGCACGAGGCCGAGTTCTTCATCGAGTATTTCGCCCTGGATCTTATTATGGATGACGAGGGCACCTGCCGCGGCGTGACCGCCTGGTGCTTGGAAGATGGCTCGCTGCACCGCTTCCGCGCGCAGATGGTGGTCATGGCGACGGGCGGCTACGGACGCGCCTTCCTCTCCTGCACCTCCGCGCACACTTGCACCGGCGACGGCAACGCGATGGTGCTGCGCGCCGGGCTGCCGTGCCAGGACATGGAGTTCGTGCAGTTCCACCCGACGGGAATCTTCCCCGCCGGCTGCCTGATCACCGAGGGCGCGCGCGGAGAGGGTGGGTACCTGACCAATTCCGAAGGCGAGCGGTTCATGGAACGCTACGCGCCGACCGCGAAGGATCTCGCCTCCCGCGACGTTGTCTCCCGCTCCATGACCATCGAGATCAACGAGGGGCGCGGCTGCGGGCCGAACAAGGACCACATCATGCTCCATCTGGAGCATCTCGGCGCCGAGCTGCTGCATGAGCGCCTGCCGGGCATATCGGAGACGGCGCGCGTGTTCGCGGGCGTGGATGTCACGAAGGATCCGATCCCGGTCCTGCCGACCGTGCATTACAACATGGGTGGCATCCCGACGAACTACCACGGCGAGGTGCTGCGTCCGACGCCATCCGATTCCGACGCGATCGTTCCCGGCCTGATGGCGGTGGGCGAGTGCGCCTGCGTCTCGGTGCATGGCGCGAACCGGCTGGGCACGAACTCGCTGCTCGACCTGGTGGTGTTTGGCCGCGCCGCCGCGCATCGCGCAGCCGAGATCGTACGCTCGAGCGACTCGCAGCCGCCGCTACCCGAAGGTGCGGGGGACGCCACGCTCGACCGCTTCGATCGTGCCCGCAACGCGCGTGGCGGCACGACGGTCGCCGCGCTGCGCTTGGAGATGCAGCGCACCATGCAGGGCCACGCGGCGGTGTTCCGCAACAGCGCCAGCCTGAAGGAAGGCGTGGAGAAGATCCACCGCGTCTGGGACGGACTCGCCGATATGTCGGTCTCCGATCGCGGGGTGATCTGGAACAGCGACCTGATGGAGGCGTTGGAGCTACAGAACCTGATGGGCAACGCCGTGACCACCATGATCAGCGCCGAGGCCCGCACGGAGAGCCGTGGCGCGCACGCACATGATGATTACCCGGATCGCGACGACCAGCACTGGATGAAGCACACGCTGTCCTGGTGCGATCCGTCGGGCGAGGTCCGGCTGGATTATCGCCCGGTGAAGATGCGGACGCTGACGAACGAGGTGTCGGTGTTCCCGCCGAAGAAGCGGGTGTACTGAGCGCGGGTGAATGAGCCAGGCCGAGGACCGCGCGCTCGTCGAGCAGGAACTAAGGATCGAGCTGATGGCGACCCAAATCGAGCATTACAAGTCGCAGATCAAATGGGAGCCCTGGAAGGTCATTATCCTGGCCATTGGCGCGGGCGCGGCCTTCGCGACCGCTTTCATCGCGGCCTCTACGGCGGTGCTCCACGCCATTGCGCACTAGGGGGCTGCTCGCGCGTGGAACAAATCGCTGAGCTGACAGGAAGAACAACAACATGGTCGCCTTCACCCTTCCCCGGAACAGCCGCGTCACGCAGGGCAAGACCTACAAGGCCCCTGCCGGCGCCAAGCGCGTCAAGCAGTTCCGCATCTATCGCTGGGATCCCGATTTGGGGGAGAACCCGCGCACCGACACCTATGAGATCGACCTCGACGCGTGCGGGCCGATGGTCCTGGACGCGCTCATCAAGATCAAGAACGAGATCGACTCCACGCTGACCTTCCGCCGCTCCTGCCGCGAGGGCATTTGCGGAAGCTGCGCCATGAACATCGACGGCGGCAACACGCTCGCCTGTCTCAAACCTATTGACGAGATGAAGGGCGCGGTGCGGATCACGCCGCTGCCGCACATGGCCGTGGTGAAGGATCTGGTTCCGGACCTGACCCAGAGCTACGCCCAGCTTCGCAGCATCGAGCCCTGGCTGAAGGCCGACACCCCGGCCCCACCGGATGCCGAGCGGTTGCAGAGCCGCAAGGAGCGCGCGCAGCTCGACGGGCTGTGGGAGTGCATCCTCTGCTTCTGCTGCACCACCTCCTGCCCAAGCTATTGGTGGAACGGCGACCGCTACTTGGGTCCGGCGGTCCTGCTGCAAGC
>DATFDN010000245.1:0-4278 GCA_035252035.1 Acetobacteraceae bacterium
CGGATCGCCACCAAGCCGTCCGCGAGATGATGGACATAGGCGTGCAGCCTGGCCTCGCTCGCCGCGAGTTCCGCGGTGCGCGCTCGCACCCTCTCCTCCAAGTTCGTGTTGAGTCGGCGCAAATGGGACAAATACTCGCGCTCGCGCTTGCGGCCGGTCAGCAGCGCCGTCACCACGGACCCGCTCGCGGCGACAAGGATGCCGCAGGCGATCAGGCCGGCAAGCGTCAGTTGGCCCGCGCGCCGCGCGGCCGCGCCGCGCTGGACGAGTAGCCGTCTCTCTTCGGCCTGGATGTTGTCGGTGGCGGCGAGAATCTGGTCCGCCAACGCCCGGCCGCGCTGGGTGCGCAGGAGCCGCAACCCACCTTCCTCGTCGCCGGCCCGCAGCCGCTCGATGACGCCGCGCAAGAACGCGGCCCGCTGGGCGACGAGCGGCTCGAGTTTGCCAATCGCGGCCTGCTGCGCCGGGTTGTCGGCCGTCGAGGTCCGCAGGAGGGCGATGTCACCGGCGGCACCTGCTACGGCCGCGTCGAACCGCGTGATGCTGTCGATCGTCCTGTCCGCCACGAAGCCGCGTCCCTCGCTGGCGATGGTGGCGAGGTCGGCCTCCAGCGTGACCACCTCGCCCAGCACCTCCAGCGTGTGATTGACTTGGCGGAACGCATCGCGTTGCTGGCGCGCCAACGCGTCGAGGCACACAACAAGGAGCGCGGCGGCGGCCAGGCCAATGGACGCGGCGAAAAGGAACGGCCTACGCTGACAGCGCCGCAACCCGAACCAGGCACGTAAAACCCGCTCGATCCCTGGAGCCGGGGCAAGCGGACGCCGGCCCGGCCCGGCCGCGGAGCGCGTCGCGCGGGCCGGCATCTCGGTCTGGACCAGGGGGGCATCGGCCGAATCGCTCGCGCGGCGCGGGGCGCCTGAGGGAAAGCGGAACATCGCAGGATCGCGCATAGACGAGGGGCCGCGCGCGGCCATGAATGGTCCGGCAATGAGCCGTTAATCCGCGTGCGCCGGGCCGCCGCTACGCGCTTCGGGTCCGCGCGGCGTGGACGTAAAGCTCCGCCCGGTCGCGCACCGCGCGCGCTGGGGCCGGTTCCGGCAGCTCGTAGGCGACGGGCCTGGCGTGGTCGGCGAGCAGCGCGTCGGCGTTGTAGACCTTGCGGAACTCGAACATGCTGCGGATGAAGTTCGTCTGGCGGCGCGCGAGCAGCCGGGCGAAGACCGGCGCCGCTTCCCACAGCGTGCGCAGGCCAAGGTGCTTGCGGTTCAGGACTTGCTGGGTCGTCACCAGCTCGCGGTAGAACTCTTCCAAGCTCAGCTTGGTCGGCAGCACGCAATGCTGGATGTCGAACAGCCGGTAATCGCGCGTCGTCAGCCGCCGCCCCTCGGTCAACCAAGTCTCGGTGCCCGGATAGGGCGTGTTGACGCTGATGTTCACGACATACGGGATCTCCAGGCACCATTGCCGCACAGTGGCGAAGCGCGCGTGGTCCCAGTCGGGATCGGCGATGATGTTGATGGCGACGTTGATGCCGAGCGTGCGTGCGTAATCGAGCGCCTCGAAGCTCTGCCCGAGCCCGACGCGCTTGCGGAACTTCTTCAGTCCCTCCTCGTCGATCGCCTCCAGGCCCAGGAACATCAGCTTCAGACCGAGCTTACGCCAGCGCGCGAACACCTCCTTGTGGCGCAGCAGCACGTCGGCGCGCGTCTCCAGGTAGTAAGTCTTGCGAATGCCGCGCCGCTCGATCGCGTCGGCGATCGCCATGCCGTGCTCCTCGCGCACGAAGGCCACGTCATCGACGATGAACACGCCGGGCTCGCGGATCGCCGCCATGTCCTCCGCGACGCGCTCGGGACTGCGCAGCCGGTAGCTGCGACCGTAGAAGGTCCAGGCGCTGCAAAACGCGCAGTCCCACGGGCAGCCGCGCGAGAACTCGATCGAGGCGCAGGGGTCGAGCGTGCCGATGAAATACCGCCGCCGGTGCCGCAGCAGGTGCCGCGCCGGCTGGAGCGCGTCGAGGTCGTCGGCGAACACAGGTGCCGGCCCGCTCCCCGCCAGCGTCACGGCGCCGGGAACCGTCCTCAGGTCGCGCTCTTCGGCGATGGCCGACAAATAGGCCGGCAGCACCGCTTCGCCCTCCCCGCGCAGCACGCAGTCGATGGCGCCGTCCGCGTGATCGAGCATCGCCGCGGCCGTGAACGAGACGCTGTGCCCGCCCACCGTGACCCGGCATTCTGGCAACCGGCGCTTCGTCGCCTTGGCCAGATCGACGATTTCCGGGACGTTCGCCAGGTAGTTACAGGAGAAGGCGACCACCTCGGGGCGGAACGCCTCCAGTTCGGCGAAATAGTCGGCATGGCTCTCCACCTGCAAGTCGAGCAGGCGGACATCGTGGCCGTCGCGCAGCGCCGCCGCGGCCACCAGTTCGAGGCCCAGCGGCTCGAGTGTGAGGAAGACGCGCGTGTACATCAGCGGTCCCGGATGGACGCAAAGCAGTCTCACGGCGCTCCTCCGTTCTGGCGTCACGGCATTGAGCGACCTCCTGACGACAACGCAACCGGGGTGGGCGGCCACCTCCCCGGCTTGTGATTGAAGCCACCCGGTTGCCGGCTACTCACGTGGCTGCGAAACTGCCGCCCGCGAGGACGGTGCCAGGGGAGGAACCATGGACCTTCGCTTCACGCCCGAGGAGATCGCGTTCCGCGACGAGGTGCGCGCCTTCATCCGCGACAACCTGCCCGCCGACGTCCGCGAACGCTTGCGGCTGGGCCATGCGGCCCGCAAGGAGGACACCGTCGCCTGGCAGCGCATCCTCAACCGCAAGGGCTGGGCGACCTATCCCTGGCCCAAGGAATATGGCGGGCCGGGGTGGAGCGCGGTCCAGCGCATGATCTTCCTCGACGAGAACGCGCTGGCCCCAGCCCCCGACCTGTCGCCGTTCACCATCACCATGCTCGGCCCCGTCCTGATCCAGTTCGGCACGGAGGAACAGAAGAGCCGATTTTTGGCGCGCGCCGCGAACCTGGACGACTGGTGGTGCCAGGGCTTCTCCGAGCCGGGCGCCGGCTCCGACCTCGCCGCCCTCAAGACCGCCGCGCGGCGCGAGGGGGAGCACTACATCGTCAACGGCTCCAAGATCTGGACCTCGACCGCGCACGAAGCCGATTGGTGTTTCCTGTTGGTCCGCACCAACCCGAACGCGGCGAAGCGGCAGGAAGGCATCTCCTTCCTGCTGGTGGACATGCGGACGCCGGGCATCACCGTCCGCCCGATCGTCTCGATCGACGGCGAGCACCACCTCAACGAGGTGTTCTTCGACGACGTGCGGGTGCCGGCCGGCTTGCGCGTCCACGAGGAGAACCGGGGCTGGGACGTGGCCAAGTTCCTGCTCGGCAACGAGCGCGTGGGCATCGCGCAGCTCGGCCGAAGCAAGGAGCGCGCCGCCGCCGCGACGCGGATCGCGCGCCGCGCCGGCACCGTTGACAGCGCCTTCCGCGCCCGCGCGGCCCAGTTGGCCGTGGACATGCAGGCGCTGGAGATCACGCAGTACCGCATGGTGTCGGCCTCCGCCCGCCAGCGGGACGGACGGCCCGATCCGCTCTCTTCGGTGCTGAAGGTGCGCGGCACGGAATTGCTGCAAGCCACGACCGAGTTGGCGATGGACGCCGCCGGCCCGCTGGCCATGCCGCTCTGGGCGCGGGAGCTGGCCGCGTTCGCGAACGAGCCAGACGAGCTGGCGGTCAGCGCGGAGGGCGCCGCGCGCGACTACCTGTTCCTGCGCGCGGCCTCGATCTACGGCGGCACCAACGAGATCCAGAAGAACATCCTGAGCAAGGCGGTGCTGCGGCTGTGAGCCGGGGCGGCCCCCTCCGGAGTCGTGAATGCGCCTGCTGCGGATCGCCTGCCAGACCTGCGTGGTCCTGACGCTGGGCCTGTCGTTCGCGCATGTGCTGGAATTCCCCGGCAAGCTGCAACTCGAAGGCGCAGAGTGGCTCATGGTGCAGCACCATTTATACGTGGGGTTCGGCACCGTGGGCGCGGCGATCGAGGTTTTGGCGATCGTGCTCGCTTGGATACTGGCGTTGCGGCTGCGCGGAAGGCCGGAAAGCCGCGCCGCCCTCGGAGCGGCGGTCGCGACGACCATCGGCCTGATCGAGTGGGCGCTGGTCGTGGCGCCGATGAACGCGCGGCTGAACGGCTGGACCGCCGCGACGCTGCCGCCGGACTGGATCGCGGTCAGGAATCGCTGGGAGGCGGGCCACGCCGTCCAGGCGA
>DATFDN010000246.1:0-6410 GCA_035252035.1 Acetobacteraceae bacterium
GTCGCTTGGCGCGCTGCGGGGCGGCCCATGATGCAAGATCGCGCCAACCCGCCGGACGAGGAATGCGTTGACGTGTATCTCCGTCCCTATGACCGCAACACCGGCGTCGCGGAGGCGATGCGCGCCTATCTCGCCTGGGAAATCGACCTTGTGAACGAGATCGCCCGCGACGGCACCGTGCGGTTCGGCGTTGCGCGCTGACCTCCCTGGGCTATGCGCCCTGCGATGGGCAGGGCGGGCAACCCTCGATCTCTTGTTGCCGCCCGCCTGCATCGCCTGCGACCGGCCGGTGGACGCGCCGGGGAAGCTGTGCCCGGACTGCTTCCGCGCGACCGGCTTCATCACCGCGCCATGCTGCGCGGTCTGCGGCGTCCCGTTCAGCGCCGCGCCGCAGGGCGGCGCCGACGGCCTATGTCCTTCCTGCGAGAGCGCCCCGCCGGACTATAACCGAGCCCGCGCCGCGCTGCGCTACGACGCGGGCGCGCGCCGGCTCATCCTGCCGTTCAAGCATGGCGACCGAGTGGAGATCGCGACGGCGCTCGCGCCGGTGATGGCGCGGGCGGGTGCCGTGCTGCTGCGCGGGGCCGACTTGCTGGTGCCTGTGCCGCTGCACCGCTGGCGCCTGTTCCGCCGCCGCTACAATCAGGCGGCCTTGCTTGCCCAGGCGCTGGGGCGGATCACCGCCCGGCCGGTCCTGCCCGATGCGCTGATCCGCACGCGCCCCACTGCCGCCCTTGGTGGCAAGGGCGTCGAGGACCGAAGGGCGGAGGTGGCGGGCGCCTTCGCCGTCCGTCCCCGCCGTGTCGAGCGGATCGCCGGCCGGCGGGTGCTGCTCGTCGATGACGTGATGACATCAGGCGCCACGGCGGACGCCTGTGCCCGCGCGCTCAAGGCGGCGGGCGCGACAGGGGTGGATGTGCTCGCGGCCGCGCGGGTGCCCGACCCGCGGACTTAGGATGCGATCATGTCGGCATGTCGGCCGTGCCGCGCCTCACCCCTCCCGCAAGGGGAGGGACTTTCCAAACGACTCCCCCTCCCCTTGCTGGAGGGGGTCAGGGGGAGGGGTCCAGCCGGACAGCTCGCGTTCCAGATTGGCGCGCGCCGGCGCCTCGAAGGCGTCGGCGATGACTTTGGTGCGGAACAGGCGGGGCGCGCGTGCGAACTGGGCGAGGAACTCCAGGCGCTTGCGGTTCCAGCAGGCCGTATCGAGGTGCATGTGCTCGGCGCGCAAACGCTGGGAGTCGCGTGCGAAGATCGCGGGAGACTCGCCGAGCGGCGTTAGGTCAAGATCCAGCACCCAAAGGCGCGCGCGTTCGAGCAATCCGTCCGCTGGCCAGGGCGCCAGGTGATCGGCGGTGGCCGCGATGGTGCCCGCGACCCAGTCTATTTCCTTGGGCGATAACTGCCCCGCCGCGCTGGCCATCTCGCGCCACAGCGCGGCGGAGGCGGCCTCGTTGTCGGTACGGGTCGTGTCCAGGACCGCGTCATGGAAGGCGATGGCCGAGGCGACCAGGCGTTCCACGGGGCGCGCATGGAACGCGCCGCCCTGCCCGAAGGTACGATGCCGCCGCCAGAGCAGGGCGAGATGCTCGTCCCGATGGTAGAACCGCCCCGGCGCCCTCATGCACCGCGCCAGCTCCTGTCGCGAGCGGTCGGAGACGGGCACTAGGCTGAAGAGTGCATCGCAACTGGTGGGCATGGACAGGCACCAATCTATCATGCGTCGATCTATCATGCGCAACCTATACTGCGCCTGTGGCAATTTGATTTGATGATACCCCTTCATTTCAACCGGCACTCGCGATCAGCGAGTTCGGCCAGAGGATAGCAGCCAACCGGAAGCAATGTTTTTACAACAATCGTGCTTCGGCCCTGGGGCGGTGCAGCGCCCGCCGCAGCAGCGGCGGCACTAGGTAGCGCGCCCCGAGAAGCACAAGCGGCGGCAGTAGCAAAAGCAGCGCCCGCGCGCCAGCGTGGAACCAGCCCCCGTACAGGCCAGCGGGTCGGAGCAGCGCGGCCTCGCTGCCTGCCAGCATCGCACCGGCCATATATGGCCCGAGCCGGGCAGCCTTCAGCATCCGCTCCAGCGCCAGCCGCGTGGCGGCGATAGCCTCCTGGTGCTCGCGCAACAATGCGGCACGCTGCGCCTCCGTTGCGAAACGCTGGAACAGGCACTGATCGACGAGCGTGTGCAGGCCGCCATCGAGCTGCAACACCGTCTCGAGCGCCGGGACGCCGCTCGCCGGAGTGCGAATGGAGCGGCCCCCGGCGTGTACGCTCTCCGCGACGCCGCGCAGCTCGCTGGCGATCCGGCTGGGGTTCAGCAGCACCCAAACGCCCGCGAACAGATGCTCGCCTGCCAGGCGCAGGCGTGCCATGGCAGTCATATGCCGAACAGCTCACGACCGAGGGTGCCTACTAGGGAGCGAACGAGTTCGAACAGCGCCGTCCACTGCCGGATGCCGATTTCGACGGTGGCTTTATGGAGATCGGTGAAGAAGGCGCGCTTCTCCTCTTCAAGCTGCGGCGAGACCCGCATCACCACATCGCCGTCCACTTGCAGCGCGGTCTGGAACAGCACTGTCTCCGTGCCGATGTCCCAGGCCTTGCGGACCAGCAGCGTGACGTCGGTGTCGATGCGCAGCACCGGCCGCGGGCTCGCCATCAGCCCTGCTATGGTCTTGTCCAGCGTGGTATCGAACAGCGCGGCCGCCGGTGTGTTGGCGAACAGCTGGTCGAGCTGTCGCGCGGCTTCACGCAACTGGCGGGAATTGGCGCGGATGCGCGCCAGCACCCCGCGTTCCTCCTCGGTGAACGGCGGATAGCCCTGGGGCGCACCCAGGCGCAGCGCCGCGAAGGCCAACCATTGCAGCGCCTCGAACGTGCCGGGACCATTGGTGAGCGGGTCCGTCTGGACGGCGCCGGGCGCCGGCGCGAAGCCCTTCAGCCGATCGAGGCAGGAGTCCGGCTGGGCAGTTTCGGCCAGGGCCAGTATGTGCGCGCACGCGTCATCATAGAGGCTCGCCGTGACCAGGTAGCCGCGCTTGGCGAGGTAGAGCGCGTAGGCATCCACGATGTTATGCAGCGCGACCGGCACTTCCGGCATCTTTTGCGCCGACATGTTGGATTTTTCGATGGTGTTGATCTCCAGCGTGAGCAGCGCGTCGGCGATCGCGCGGATGCGATCGCGCCAGTCCTCCGCCATCTCAGAGGCGCGCGGCGACGGCCTGGATCGCCTGCTTCAGCAGGTCCATCGT
Source organism: Acetobacteraceae bacterium (assembly GCA_035252035.1). Classification (GTDB taxonomy): domain Bacteria; phylum Pseudomonadota; class Alphaproteobacteria; order Acetobacterales; family Acetobacteraceae; genus DATFDN01. The sequence goes on from DATFDN010000246.1 coordinate 3,258, forward strand.
ATTCTGGCGGATCGCCTTCGCTTCCGTCACCGCTTGGTTGTGCAATTGGACATAGGCCGGCGTGTCGATGAAAGCCTTGGTCATCACGATCGTGCAGTCACCGAGCGCCATGTTCATCGCCGTCGAGGCGATCTCCTCGCCTTGGGTGGCGAGAGTGATCTCGGTCGCCTCCCGGATATTCTCCACCTTGGCGGCGGTGACGGTCCCGACCGCGGTGGTGACGCGCATGGTGATGATCCCGTCGATGATCGCCGACAGCCGGTCGAGAACTTTCTGTTGAAGCTGACTGACGCTCGGATGCGGCGCGTCGCTGGCGACGGGAGAGGGGAAGGTGGCGATGGGCGTGGGCGCTTGCGTGCCTGACATGGAGGATTCTCCGTGTTTAATAAGGTCGGACATTCTGGCAGGGCGGAAAAGCGCGGCGCATTCCGCCTCTTCTACGTAGCATCTTCCTATCGTTCCCCGGAGCGCCATTGCCGACGAGCCATTCCGGAGCCATGTGCGGGGGAGGCCGGCTTGGGGCGGAATGCGCCGCGCTTTTCCACCCCGCGGTCCTCCTCCCGTCCATGCCGCCGCGTTGCTACCGCCGAGTAGCCAGGATGAGCAGGTACCATGACAGGGGCGGCTGCCAGTGTGACGCGCGTCACATAGACACCTCCTGCTTCAACGGGAGAGCCCATCGTCACCCCACGCTCGGCTCCAGCACCACTTGCCGGATCATCCCGCCCTCCGGCTCCGGCACGCCATGCGCCACCGTGAGCTCCAGTTCGCCACTAAGCGCAATCACGGCCTCGGCGTACGGGGCGTCGCCGGGCGGGGCGAGGCGCGCGACCGAGCCGAGGCGTGCGCGTGGCCGCAGCAGCCGGAGTTCGAAATCCGCTTCGCCGTCGATCGCAAGGTCAAGCACGTCGCGACCGGCGAACTCTCGCAGCGCGACAGCGACGCCATGCGTCAGCAGCGCGTCCGCCCCGGCCATCTGCTGGTCTGATGAGCCATCGGGCGGCCCCCAGCCAAGCAGCGCCAGCTCGAGATCTGCCGCGCTCCGCTCCACATAGCCGCGCGCGGGCGATCCCAGGATGCGCAGATCCAGGTTGCCGCCGGGATCGCGCAGGCAGTGTACGGCGCGGCCATCCACCACGTAGTCCTCGCCCACACGAAGCTGCCTGCCTTGGGCCGCGAGTTCCGCGATCTGGTCGATCCTGTCGTCGAACCCGTCGGCCGGCAGGGCGAAGGTGCGGCCCGCGCTGTCCTGCTGGCGATCCGGTTGCAGTGTCAGGCGCCGGACCGTCCTGGCTGGCTCGCGCCGGTCTGGATCATCGGTCCCGGCGTTGCGCAACGCACGCGCCCAGACGGCGAGGGACGCAACGGAACCAGTCTTCGGCGGCCCGGCCACGCCGGCGAGAAGGACCGGCCGTGGGGTCCGTTGCAGCACCGGATCGGCCTGCAAGCGGCCGAGCAGGAATTGTTCGATCAGCCCCAGCATCGTCCCGCTCCGTCGGGGCTCATGGGACGGCCCGCGCCCAGCTTGACTCGGCCTGAAGCCCCGCGACGGTGGGATCGGGCGCCGCATCCTGCCACGCGCCACCGTCCACGCTGACGAGCGGCCCCGTGGACCGAGATGCGGCGGGTGCGCGGTACCACAGCATCTCGCCTTGCGCGACGCGGCACACCGCCCACCAGGGATCGGAGAGGCGGACCGGGTCGGCCGGCGACAGCGTCAGCCATCGCGGCAAACGTCCGGCCTCCGCACCAAGCGTGAAATCGAGTTCGTCCGCCAGCGCGGGCTTCCCCGGTCTGCCGTGCTCGTCCGGGTGCAAGGTGACGCGCCCTGTCACGCCTCCGGGGCCAGGCCGCACCCACAAGGCGAGAGCAGACAGCGCCTGGGCCGACAGAGGAGCGGCGAAGCTCTGGGCCGCCGCATGGCCGTCGTCGCAGAGCAGCGCCCGCCGCGTCTCCGGGGGCGCGGGCAGAACGGGAGGCGGTGGGCGCGGCGCCGGGCTGCTCGCCCAGTCGCCCGGAGGAGGGGGTGTCGGCGCGGGGGACGACGCCACCTCGAACGCGGCGATCAGGGCGGCGCCATGACCAGCGGCGGCGATACGCAGCGGCACATCGCTTGCCCCCGGGTGATCCAGCTTCCAGCGCGCCGCGATCCGGGCCAACCCGTCCACGCCGACGGGCGTGGTGGGCAGCGGGCCGGGGGTGCTGAAGAACGGCGGATCGTCGCCGACCGCGACGGACACGTGGCAAGGCTGCGGCGTGGCCTTGAGTGCGATCGTCGTCACCGCGAGCGGGGCCGGCACGGGGACTTGCGGGGGCTTGGGGGCGAGAAATTCGGCGACGAGGCGTTGCGCCGCCACGGCGGGAAACACTTGCTCCTCACCCAATCCAACCGTATCGACCGGCGCCAACGGCGACCAAGCGCCGTTGCCGAAGATCCGAACGCGCGCCATGCCCTCCGCGCCGGCCAGCGTCAGGCCGCTGATGGCGGTCTCGCCATCGAGAACGGCGATCACGAAGCGGATCGGCTTGCCCGCGGGAAACGCGCCGAGATCGCTGGAGAGGTGCTGCGGCACGAGCGGTGCCGGCGCATCGGAGGCCGCCGCGAGCCGGAGCGTCGCCGTGGTCAGCATCTCGCCCTCGGGAATGCGCAGGAGAAGCGGAACGGCGGAGGGCGAGAGATCGAGCCGGGCACCTTGCGCCACGGGCTGCGAACCGGACAGAAGCACGGGCGGGGCCACGCGCGCTCAGCTTTCCGGTGAGGGCGGGCAGGGCGCCTCGTCCAGCAGCTCTTCGAGCACCTGGATGGCGCCGCTGATGCGCAGCAAGGTCGCGCGCAGCTCATCCTGCCGCCGCTGGATCTCGCCCATGGCCCGCGTGCCGGACTCATAGTCCTCGCGCAGCTTCGCCAGGCGTTGCGTCAGCTTCTCCCGCATCGCCGTCATTGAATGCTGACGAACACGAGGATTTCGCCACGCCCGCTGTCGCGCGCCTCCAGCGCCTTGCCGATGATCGCCCCGACGGCTTGGCTTGGATCGGCCGCCTTCTGGGCGTGACCGCGGGTGGGGCTGGTGGTCAGCAGATCGCCCGGCGCGATCGGGGCAATATCGGCATCGACCTTGCACGGCACCCGGCCGCAGAGGGCAACCGGCGGCT
>DATFDN010000247.1:0-2534 GCA_035252035.1 Acetobacteraceae bacterium
CTCCCGCGTGATCGACCTGGTGGACCGCATGATGCGCGCTCGCGGCGAGGCCGGGCGGGGCACGGTCGGTCAGGTGCAGGTGTTCCCCAACAGCCGCAACGTAATCCCCGGCGAGGTGCGCTTCTCGGTCGAGTTCCGCCACCCCGAGGACGCGGAAATCGACCGGCTCGATGCGCAGTTCCCCCGCGAGGCCGGGTTCATCGCCCGTGATTGCGGGGTGAGGCTCGATGTCACGAGGCTGTTCCGCATCCCTGCCCAGGCCTTCGATCCGGCCTGCATCGACCTGGTGCGCCAGGCCGCGGCCCGGCTCGGCTATCCCGCGCGCGAGATCGTCTCCGGCGCCGGGCACGACGCGGTGTACGTGGCCCGCCACGCGCCGACGGCGATGATCTTCACGCCCTGCAAGGACGGGCTCTCGCACAACGAGGCAGAGGACATGCTGCCCGAGCAGGCGGAGGCGGGATGCCAGGTTCTGTTCGAGGCGGTGCTGGCGCGGGCGAACCGGGTCGTTTGAGCGGGGCCGAATCAAAGGGGATCTAGGGCGCCGGAACGACCCTTTTCATACCAGCCCCGCGACCAGCGGAGGATATGCACGACCGATAGCATGACCGGCACCTCGACCAGCACGCCGACTACGGTCGCGAGGGCCGCCCCAGACTGGAAACCGAACAGCGCGATCGCCGTCGCAACCGCCAGCTCGAAGAAGTTGCTGGCGCCGATCAACGCTGACGGTCCAGCCACGCACCACGCGACCCCCAGCCGCCGGTTCAGCCAATAGGCCAGGCCAGCATTGAAGTAAACCTGAATCAGGATTGGCACCGCGAGCAGCGCGATCACGGCAGGCTGGCGCATGATCTGCTCGCCTTGTAGGCCGAACAGCAGCACGAGCGTCAGCAACAGGGCCGAGAGGGACAGGGGCGCGAGCGCGCGGAGCGTGCGCAACAGCGCGCGCTGCCCGCCCCGCGCCAGCAGCGACCGGCGCCAAAACTGCGCCACGATCACCGGCACCACGATGTAGAGGACGACGGAAAGGACCAGCGTGTTCCAGGGCACGGTGATCGAGGATAGGCCCAACAGCAGAGCCACGATCGGCGCGAAGGCCACCACCATGATCGTGTCGTTGAGCGCGACCTGGGACAGCGTGAAATGCGGTTCGCCATCCACCAGGTTCGACCAGACGAAGACCATTGCCGTGCAGGGTGCGGCGGCGAGCAGGATCAGCCCGGCCATGTACGCATCGATTTGTCCGGCCGGCAGCAGCGGGCGGAACAAGTGGCCGATGAACAGCCAGCCGAGCACCGCCATGGAGAACGGCTTCACCAGCCAGTTGACCCCGACCGTCGCCGCAATCCCGCGCCAGTGGCTTCGCACTTGCCCGAGTGCGCCAAGGTCGATCTTCAGCAGCATCGGCACGATCATCAGCCAAACCAGCCCTGCCACCGGCAGGTTGACGTGCGCGATGCTCGTGGCGCCGAGAGCTTGGAACAGCCCCGGCACGGCCTGCCCGAGCGCGATGCCGATGCCGATGCAGAGCGCGACCCACAGCGTCAAATAGCGCTCGAACGTCCCCAAGGACGGCGCCTTGCCCGGCGCGACGGAAGCGGCCTCACTCACGACGCCGGCCGCGGGTTGGGGAGGATGTCCAGCACCGTCTCGGATGGGCGGCACAGCTTCACGCCCTTGTCCGTCGCGACGATCGGCCGGTTGATGAGGATTGGGTGCGCCATCATCGCATCGATCAATTGCTCGTCGGTGAGGGTCGGATCATCCAAATTCAGCGCGTTATAGGGCGTTCCCTTGCGGCGCAGCAGATCGCGCGCGGGGATTCCCATGCGGCGGATCAGATCCCTCAGCTCATCGCGGGTCGGCGGGGTCTTCAGGTACTCGATGATGCGCGGCTCCGCGCCGCTGTCGCGGATCATGGCGAGGACGTTGCGCGACGACCCGCAGTCCGGGTTGTGGTAGATCGTGATGGTCATTGGATCATCATCTTGGTCAGCAACTTGGCCGAGGCAGGGCATAAACCCTCCGCTTGCGTCGTAGCCAAAATCGCCTCTGGCGCGGACGCCCGATCGACGGAGCGGAATCCAAGCCGCTCGAAATAGCTTTGCGCGGTCGTGGTCAGAAGATAGGCTTGGCGCGCACCCGCCCCGTGTGCCTGCGCCATGAGTTCCTGGACGATGCGCTCGCCGATGCCGTGCCCGCGATGGCGCGGGAGCACGACGATGGAACGGAGCAAGACGTGGGATGCGTAAAGTTCGAAGCCGCCATACCCAAGCGTCTCGCCCGATGCCGCATCGAAGCGGAAGAAGTGCCGCCCCGGTCGATCGAGGTCGTCGGTTGGAAGCAGCGCCTCGGTCAGGGCGCGCCTGAATGCTGGCATCTCGGATTCCGAAAGCCGCTCGGCCCTTAGCCCTTGCGCCGCGCAGACCGCGCTCATGTCGCCCCGCAGCACGGAGCCTCGGGCGCCAGCTCCGGTTTCGGCGCGCAGCACCCGGCTTGGGGGGTCTCCGTGGCGCAACGGGCCGCGCCCG
>DATFDN010000248.1:0-5343 GCA_035252035.1 Acetobacteraceae bacterium
CGGCGTGCATAGGGGCGGCGCCTATGCCCGTTGGCGCCATCGTGGCCGGAGTGCTGATCCGGCTTTACTACGGGGACCACAAACCCGCTCATTTCTATGCCGAGGCGCCGGACGGGGCGGAAATGCTGGTGCGGATCACGGACCTTGGCATCATGGCCGGCAGCCTGCCGGCGGGCCAGCGACACGCGGTGCTGGAATGGGCGGCGGAGCGGCACCCGGCGGAACTGGCGGTCCCGGGGTGCGCTGCCGGCAGAAGGAGCCGCCTGGAGAGATCGAATGATGGACCTCGCACGCGTCGTCTTCGCCGAGTGGACCGGCGCCATGCACTTCCCGTTACGCTTTGTGGAGGGTGCCGAAGGCGCGGTGGACCTCGCCCCAAACCGGGCGCCCTGGCCGTCATCGGCAACCATCCCGAGGTGGTGGCGGTGGCGCCGACCACGTCGCCGACAATGCCGCACACGACCTCGCTGACGATCTCCCATTTCTTGTCCGACTGGTTGGCTCCGCGGTAGTGCCGAATGTCAGGATCGCCTCGCCACTGCCGGGTGTGACGAAGAACACCTCGACCCCAACGCCGCGTTCGGCAAGCGCACTTTTGGTGCGCGCCGCGATCTCATCGATGCGGCCAGGCGCTCGGTCCCGCAACACGTCCGCGCCCTCGGCCTGATCCGGATCGTCTTCCTTAAGACCACCAGGTCCCAACGGAAGCAACCGACCGTCCAAAACCGCGGACCGCAGTTTCGCCGCCGAGCGCGTCGATGAACGGCAGGATGGCAGCGAAGTCCGCGACAGCGTGGGGACGCGTACGCATTGCCAGCACACGCGCCGTTTCCGTCCATCTCCGAGCTGTACCGCCGCATGGCCGCGGGGCAGATCGCGGCGCGCAAATCGGGCCGGACAACGCTGGTGCTGATGGCGAGCCTGCGGGCGCATCTCGAAGGCCTGCCGCCCGCCACGTTCCGCCCGCGTTCGCGCGCTGCGTGATGAAATGCCGCCGGCCCCTGACGCGGGAACCGGCGGCGGATCAGGAAACTCTGCACCGCTTCTCTATCTCTGGATCTGCCCCCGCGTCACGCCGGCATTTGCTCGAAAGGAGTAAGTTGCCGTGCCTGTGAAGATCACTCCCGATGCGCGGGTCGCGCGATCCGCGCCCCTGCCGCTGTTCGCCTGGGCTGCCCGCCAGCAACGCCGCACCGTTGGCGGACCGCGCCTCGTGCTCCGCGACGACCTGCGCGACCCAGACGGCGAGCCGCGTGCCTGCATCCTGATTCCCGGGCGGCGCGTGCCGCTGGCCTTCCCGAACATCTCCGCCGCCGTCGCGGCGCTGCGCCGCATGGAGGGCACTGCACAATGAGCGTCCTGCCACCTGTTGAGCGGCGTCCTGCTGCCGACTACGCCGCCGTCAACGCCGCCGCGCGCCGCGCCCTACTTGACTTGCTGGCGCGCTGGCTGCCGGACGGAAGGCGGGAGGGACATGAATATGTCGCCCGCAATCCGCGCCGTGCAGACCGGCATCCCGGCAGCTTCAAGGTGAACCTGCGCACCGGCCGCTGGGCGGACTTCGCGACCGGCGACCGGGGCGGCGATCCGGTGAGCCTCGCGGCCTACCTGTTTGCGCTGCGCCAATCGGAAGCGGTGCGCCGGCTGGCAACCATGTTGGGCCTGCCCGGCGGGGAGGACCGCGCATGAACGACATGCGCGTGAATGCCGCGCCCGATCCGTTCGCGCCGCTGACACTGGACGACGCCAGCGCCGAACCCATCGAGCCGGAGATTCCGGGCAAGGATGTGTGGGAGCCACTTCTACCGGCGCCGGAGGAACCGCCGAAACTGACCGTGCTGCCGCGCTGGAAAGACGCGCAGGCGGTGGCGCGCTGGGTCTATCGCGATGACGAAGGCAAGCCGCTGTTCGCGGCGGTGCGCTTCACGCTGGCGGACGGCACCAAGGACACCATCCCTTACACCTTCGGGCGCCGTGTCTGGACAACGAAGCGGGGCAAACGCCAGGACATGACCGGGTGGCATTACAAGCGCCCTCTGCCGCCGCTGCCGCTCTATGGCCTCGACAGGCTGGCGCAGCGGCCGGACGCGCCCGTGCTGGTCTGCGAAGGCGAGAAAGCCGCAGACGCAGCCGCCACGCTGTTCCCCGATCATGTCGGCATCACGTCACAAGGCGGCGCGAAGGCGGCCGGCAAGTCGGACTGGACGCCGCTGGCCGGGCGCGCCGTCACCATCTGGCCCGACAACGACGCCGCTGGGCTGTCCTATGCGGAGGACGTGGCGCACCTGCTGCGCGAGGTGGGCGCGGCGAACGTGCGCGTGGTCGAGGTGCCGCAGAACTGGCCGGAGGGCTGGGATCTCGCGGACGATCCGCCGGAGGGGCGGGCGCCGGACCCGGATGCGGAGGGGGATCCCCTGGCGCCGACGCTGCACGAACCCTGGGCGGCGGCGCTGGCGCGCATGGTCGCGCAGGCGAAGCCGCCCGGCCCGCCGCCGAGGATGCCGAACGGCTTCCGCATGATCCGGGGCGGGCAGGCGCCGGGCCTCTACTTCTTCCCGGCCGGCAAGCCGGGCAAGGAGCCGTCCGATCCGGTATGGGTGACGGCACCCTTTGAGGTGGTGGGCGAGGCGAACGACGGCAGCGGACAGGAGTGGGGAACCGTGCTGCGCTGGTGGGACCGCGACGGACGAACGCACCTGTGGTCGGTGCCGAAGCGCCTGGTCCACGAACAGGGCAACGAGATTGCGGCCCAACTGGAAGGCGCCGGACTGACCTGCGGCTTGCTGGGCGGCGCGCACTCTTACCTGAAGCTGTTCATCAACACGGTCCGCGCGCCGCGCCGGCTGCGCTGCGTGGACCGCACCGGGTGGCACGATGCCGGGGGCAAGCCGGTGTTCATCCTGACGGCGGCCGAGAGCTTCGGGCCGGGCGCGGAGGATGTGATCCTGCAATCGGAGCGCATCGGGTCGGACGCGGCTTACCGCGCAAGGGGCACTCTGGCGGAGTGGCGACGGGAGGTGGCGCGCTATGCTGACGGCAACGACCGGCTCGCGCTGTTCGTGTCCGCGGCCTTCGCCGGGCCGCTGCTGGACATCGGGCGCGAGGCCAGCGGGGGCGTGCATCTGGTGGGCCGGTCGCAGTCGGGAAAGTCAACCGCCCTCTACTGCGCCGGCAGCGTGTGGGGACGCGGCGATGCCGAGGGGCAGATCAGGCAATGGCGCGCCACCGCGAACGGGTTGGAGGGTGTCACGGCGCAGACCTCCGATGCCCTGCTGATCCTCGACGAAATGAGCCAGGCGTCGGCGCGGGAGGTGGGCGACGTGGTGTACATGCTCGCCAACAACAGCGGCAAGCTGCGCGGCGCGGCACGTGGCGGCACGCGGCGCACTCTGACGTGGCGCACGCTGTTCCTCTCCACCGGGGAAGTCACGCTGGCGGCGAAGATGGCCGAGGCGGGGACGAAGCCGATGGCCGGGCAGGAAGTCCGGCTGGTGAACGTTCCGGCCGACGCGGGCGCCGGCCTGGGTACGTTCCAAGCCTTACACGGCAAGGCGGATGGGGGCGCGCTGGCGCGGCACCTGCGGGACGCAACTCGGACCTACTACGGCACGGCGGCGCGCGCCTTCCTCGCCCGGCTGGCGCGAGAGCGTGCTGAGGACGTAGAGGCGGTGCGTGGCTTTCTCGCGGACCTGCGGGCGGGGTTTGTCGCCAAGCACGTCCCGGCCGGCGCGGACGGGCAGGTGCGCAGCGTCGCGGACCGCTTCGCGCTGATCGGCGCGGCCGGCGAGCTGGCGCGGGACTATGGCGTGCTGCCCTGGCCGGAGGGTGAGGCGATGCGGGCTGCCGGCGCGTGCTTCCGGGCGTGGCTGGGGCTGCGCGGCGGGACGGACGCGGCGGAGGACCGGCAGGCGGTGGCGCAGGTCCGCGCTTTCATCGAAGCGCACGGGGAGAGCCGGTTTACCCTGATCGGCCGGGAGGCCGGCGCTGCGCCCCCGCTGGAGATCCGCACCGTCAACCGCGCCGGGTTCCGCTGCAAGGTGGGCACCGACGACGGGGACCGCTGGGAGTACCTGATCCTGCCCGAGACGTGGAAAGCGGAGGTCTGCAAGGGGCTGGACCCGAAGCGGGCGGCACAGGTGCTTGCCGCGCGCGGGCTGCTGGCCGTTGAGGGCAAAGGGCACCTGACGGTTAAACGGCGCCTGCCGGATCTGGGACAGCCTCGCGTCTATGCGGTGCAGGGCGCAATCCTGGCGGGCGACGATGCCGAGTGAGGCCGCCCGGCCGTTTGCGGCGGCGTTCCGGTCAGGGTTGCCGAATCCAGGCGGGGACACCGGGGACGGCGGGGACACCCCCGGCGGAGCGGCGGAACTCCGCCGTTCCGGCCCGGCCGCGCCTGTCCCCGGAGGCGGCATCGCGGGCGGGGACAGCGGGGACATCCCGACCGGTGATACCGCCCTGTCCCCGCTGTCCCCGGTAAGGGATCGGCAGGCGGGGACGCCCTGGAGAGTGGCGCGAACGGCGGATTTCTGCGGCTCCGGGCAGCTTGTCCCCGGTGTCCCCGCCGTCCCCGGCGGAAATGCAGTGGGTCCGGTGGCGCGTTCCCCATCCTCCATCTGCCGACCCAACCCAGAGCGGGCGGGCTTCGTCGGTGGCGAGAGCGGCGCATTCGTCCACTACTGCTCCACCTGTGGCGCCTGGGGGTCCTTCGGCTACGGGGTGGACACGGTACGCGGGAAGCCGGGGCGCTGGTTCTGCCTCGCCCATCGGCCGGACGCGGGCGATCAGGAGGTGAGAACATGAGCGGGAAGCAGGGTGCGGCGGAGCCGGCGCCGAAGGCGGTGACCGTCGGCAAGCCGGAGGACCGGGAACCGCAGGACGGGACGAACCTCAGGCAGGTGGGAGGGTCCAAGTCCCGTGCCTTCAACAAAACTGCCCTGAACGCTGCCTTGTCCACCCTGTGGCTACCCTCGTGGCTGCCGGAGAAGTCGCAGCATGACCAGCAGGTGGCCGCCCTCCACGCCATGATGGCGTTTGAGCCGGCGGACGAAATCGAGGGCATGATTGCCGCACAGGCGGTGGCGATGCACTACGGCGCCATGGAGTGCTTCCGCCGCGCCATGATCCCCGAGCAGTCCGCCGACGTTGCCGCGCGGCTGCGCAAGGACGGCGCGAGCCTGGCCCGTGGCATGGTGGAGATGGTGCAGGCATTGAACCGCAAGCGCGGCAAGGGCGGGCGTCAGGTGGTGCGGGTGGAGCACGTCACGGTGCAGGCCGGCGGACAGGCCATCGTGGGCAATGTGGCGCCCCGCGTACCGGGGGGAGGGGCTTAAGAGTGGGACGCGA
>DATFDN010000249.1:0-4588 GCA_035252035.1 Acetobacteraceae bacterium
CGCAGCAGGCCCAGCCGGCGCCCGCCGAGCAAGCCCTTGCCCCACCCACGCTGCCGGCTCCGGAAACCGCCATGCGACCTTCGGTGGGCCCGGCACCAGTACAAGAGAACAATCGGCCGCAAGCCGTGCCAGCGCCGCGGGCCGCGGCGGCAACCGCGCTGCCGACGCCTCCCGCGCCAGCGACGCCGGGGGAGCCACAAAGATCCGCCCTGGCAAGTCCCGCACGCCCCGTTCCACCGGAGAGTTCGAACAGGCCCGCGCCCGCCGCGCTCGATACCGGCGCCGCCAGCGGCGCCAAGCAGCGCATGTCCCAACCAATGGTCGATATGCTGCTCGCCAGGGGCGACGCCCTGTTCGCCGAGGGCGATGTCTCGGGGGCACGGCGCTTCTACGAACGCGCCGCGGGCGGCGGCAGCGCGCGCGCCGCCACGACGCTCGGCAAGACGTACGATCCCGCCTTCCTCGCCAGCATCAAGGTCCGGGGAATGCAGCCCGACCCAAATGCCGCCGCGGCTTGGTATCGGACCGCCGCCGGGCTCGGCGACACCGAAGCGCCGCGGCTGCTACAACGGCTCGGGGTAGAGCCAAACCGATGAGGAGACGTGACCCGTGAGACATCTCGGCCGCTGCTTGCGCGGGCTCGCGCTGGCGTTCGTCCTTCTCGTCCCCGCGGCCTCCTGGGCGGCCAATCCACTCGATCCCACCGCGGCGGAGGTGGCGAAGGTCAACGCGAACACCGTGGAGGTGATCTCTGGCGGCGTCGATGGCACGTACATCCGCATCGCCAGCGACCTCTCCTCCGTGCTCGACGACGGGGACCAGCTCCGCGTGCTCGCGGTCGTGGGCAAGGGTTCGCTACAGAACGTCTCCGACGTCCTGTACCTCCGGGGCATCGACATCGGCCTCGTGCAGTCGGACGTCCTGGCGTACGCCAAGCTCAACCACCTTTATCCCGGCCTTGAGAAGTCGCTCCAGTACATCTCCAAGCTGTATGACGAAGAGATCCACGTCCTCGCCCGTCCCGAGATCAACGCGATCGAGGATCTCGCCGGCAAGAAGGTGAACGTGGACGTGCGCGGCAGCGGCACCGCCATGACCTCCGCCGTGCTCTTCCAGAGCCTGAACATCGCCGCCGAGCCAACCTACGACAACCAGCAGACCGCGCTCGAGAAGCTGAAGAACGGAGACATCGCGGCGCTGGTGTACGTCACCGGCAAGCCGGCCAAGCTCTTCTCCGGGCTGAGCGCCGACAGCGGCCTGCACTTCCTCTCCGTGCCCTTCGCCGAGCGTCTGGCGGACACCTATCTTCCGGCGGAACTTGACCATGGCGCCTACCCGGCGCTGGTGGCGGACAAGCCGGTTGACACGATCGCGGTCGGATCGGTGATGGCGGTGTTCGCCTGGCCCCCCGGCAGCGAGCGCTTTCGGCGGGTCAGCCGGTTCGTGGATGCGTTCTTCTCCAAGTTCCAGCAATTCCTGCAACCGCCGCACCATCCGAAATGGCACGAGGTGAATCTGGCGGCCCAGGTTCCGGGATGGACTCGCTTCGCGCCGGCGAAGGCCGCGCTCGACCGCTTGCCGTCGATAGCCACGGCGAGTTCGGCCCAGCAAGCCGAGTTCAACACCTTCCTCTCGCAATCCAATATCGCTCCCACCGGCCTCACCGAGGCGCAGCAGCAGGCGCTGTTCCGCAATTTCCTGGATTGGCAGCAGCGGCAGCGGGCGTCGCGCTAGACAGCGCGCCATCAGGCGAGGATAGTCGAGGACAAGCGTCCGATACGAGGACGAGATGGGGACGAAACGAAGCATAAGCGGCGCGCGAGAGGTTCTCGCCCGAGCCTCGGCGCGGGCGAGGCGCCTGGTGGAAACAACGCTCGATCCGGGCTTCGATCCGCTTGCCGCCGCCGCCCCTTCGGCCGCCATTGTCCTGGAGGACATCACCGCCGCCTATGGCGGCGTTCCCGCGCTGGAGGGGATTTCCGGCCGGTTCGAGGCTGGGTCGCTGACCGCGCTTGTCGGACCGAACGGCGCGGGAAAGACAACGCTGCTCAACATTCTCGCCGGCGTGGTGCGGCCGCGCTCTGGCGCGCGCCACATCGAGGGCGCCGCGCCGTCCGCGATCGGGTATCTTGCCCAGACCGAGGCGATCGACCGCCTCTATCCGATCTCGGTGCTCGAATTCGTGGCCCTTGGGCGTTGGCGCAGCTTCGGCGCCTTCCGCAGCCCTGCGTATGCGCTGCTCACCGAGGTGCTGGGCGCGCTCGACGCCGTCGGGATGCAGAGCGCGGCCAGCACGCCGATCAGCGCGCTCTCGGTCGGCCAGTTCCGCCGCGTGCTGTTCGCGCGCCTGATCGTCCAGCGCGCCCGCGTGATCCTGCTCGATGAACCGTTCGCCGCGCTCGACTCCGTGACGACAGGGGATCTTCTCGGCGTGCTCGCCGTCTGGCACCGGGAGGGGCGGACGATCATCGCGGCGCTGCACGACCTCGATCAGGTGCGCGGCCACTTCCCGGCGACCTTGCTCATCGACCGGCGCGTGATCGCCTGGGGCGAGACGGGCGCGGTGCTGACGGCGGAGAACCTGGCGCGCGCGGGCATGGGATCGGCCCGGCCCGAGCCGTGGCCCGGGCATTTGCGCGTGGTGCCCGCCTAGATGCGCGCGCTCCTGTTCGATCCATTCCTCAGCTACGGCTTCATGCGCACCGCGCTGGTCGCCTGCGTTGGGCTCGCGCTGGCCAACGCGCCGGTCAGCGCGCTGCTGTTGCAGCGGCGCATGACGCTCACCGCGAGCGTGCTGGCGCACGCGGTGATGCCGGGCGCCGCGCTCGGGTTCCTGATCGCCGGCTATTCGCTGGTCGCGCTCTGCCTGGGCGGCTTCGCGGCCGGCCTGCTGGTCCTGGCGCTGGCGGCGGCGATCGGTGGCGGAGACGAGGGCGCGCGGCTCAGCGTCTTCTACCTGCTTGCGCTCGCCGGGGGCGTGCTGCTGGTGTCGCTCCGGGGCAGCAACATCGATCTGATGCATGTCCTGTTCGGCACCGTGCTCGCGGTGGACATGCGCGGGCTGGTGTTGATCGCTTTCATCGCGACGGTGACGATGTTCACGCTCGCCGCGATCTGGCGCCCGCTCGCCGTCGAGGGGTTCGATCCAGCCTTCCTGCGCGCGGTCGGCGGCGGCGGGCCGGTATTCCGGTACCTGTTCCTGGGGCTGGTCGTGCTCTGCCTCGTCGCCGGCTTCCAGGCGTTCGGCACACTTCTGTCCATCGGGCCGATGCTGCTGCCCGCGATCGCGGCGCGGCGCTGCGCGCAGGATTTGCGCGGCCAGATTGGACTGGCTTTGCTGTTCGGCAGCATCGGCGCGATCGCCGGCCTGCTCCTCTCCTATCACCTCAACGTCCCCTCCGGCCCGGCGATCGTGCTCGCGGACGGCGCCATCTACGGCGCCGCGTTGCTCGCCGCGCGCCGCGCATCGGTTGCCGCCGAGCCCGCCCTACAGCCCGCCGAATAGGATCGATGCCATGCATCGCCGCACCCTGTTGCTGTCCGCCCTGCTCGCTCCCGCTCTTGCCGCCCGCGCTCGCGCCGCCGCCGGGACGCCCCGAGTCGCCGCGACGTTCAGCGTGCTGGGCGACATGGTGAACCAGATCGCCGGGAAGGACGTCGCGCTCACCACGATCGTCGGTCCCGACGGCGACACCGAAGCCTACGAGCCGAGCGCCGCGGACGCGCGCGCGCTGGCGGAGGCGGATCTCCTCGTCATGAACGACCTCAACCCCGAGTTCGAGCCCTGGCTCCCGTCACTGATGAACCAGGCGCAGTTCCATGGCACGAAGCTCGTCGCCAGCAACGGAGTCCACACGCTGCGCAAGGCGGAGGAGGAGAACACCCCGGCCGGCGTCGAAGCCAGCGCCGAGGAGATCGACCAGCACGCCTGGCACGACGCCGCGAACGCCGCCATCTACGTGGCCAACATCCAGAAGGGCCTGGTCCAGCTCGATCCGGCGCGCGCGGGCGATTATCGCGCGCGCGGCGACGCCTATCACGCGCGGGTCGCCGCCCTCGACGGCTGGGCCAAGAAGCGCCTGGCCGACGTGCCCGCCTCCCGGCGCAAGGTCATCACCTCGCATGACGGCTTCGCCTATCTCGGACGGGCCTACAACATCGACATCATCGGCGCGCGCGGCTGGACCAACGACAAGGAGGCCTCGGCCCAGCAGGTCGCCGAGCTGATCCAGCTCATCAAGGCGAACCAGGTCCACGCCATCTTCATCGAGAACATGAACGATCCGCGCGTGATTCAGCGGATCGCGCAGGAGACCGGGGCGAAGATCGGCGGCGAGCTCTTTTCCGACGCGCTCTCCAAGCCTGGGGAGGGCGGTGACACCTACGAGAAGATGTTCCGCCATAATATCGAGACCTTGCGCGCTGGCATGTTGAGCGGCTGAGATGGACGCGCGTTCCCAGGAAGGCTTCTCGGAAGGCTTCTCGCCCTGGGCATCGAGCGGGCTGCTTTCCAGCGCCCGCCAGCGCTTCGTGCTCGCCGCCATCGCCTCGGGCCTGCTCTGGCTGGCCACGTTCTGGGCTGGTTTCG
>DATFDN010000250.1:0-4818 GCA_035252035.1 Acetobacteraceae bacterium
GCGCGCCTTGTTCCACGACACGGCGGCGCGGTTCTACCGGATCGAGGCCGCGCGATGACCTCCATCACGCGCCGCGCCGCGCTAGGCGCGTTGGCAGCCGCGCCGCTTGCCTGGCCGGCGCTGATCCGGGCGCAGACCGTCTCCGCGCCGGTCAAGATCGGCCTGTTGAGCGACGTGGGCGGGGTGTACCGGCATGTCGGCGGGCCGGGCAGCCGGGTGGCTGCCGAAATGGCGGTCGCGGATTTCGGTGGCTCGGTGCTCGGGCGTCCGATCGAGGTGATGCAGGGCGACGACCAGAACAAGGCCGATGTCGCCGGGGCGCTCGCGCGGCAATGGATCGACGACAAGGGCGTGGACGTGCTGGCCGACGGCGCGGCGACCACCGCCGCGCTCGCCATCCAGCAGATCACGCGCGAGAAGAAGCGCATTTTCCTGATGAGCACGCCGACCGCCACGGCGCTGATCGGCAAGCAATGCTCGCCATACGGGTTCCAGTTCGCCGCCGATACCTACGCGCTGGCGAAGGTGGTGGGCGGCGCGCTGTCGAAGGCGGGTGGGGACACCTGGTTCTTCATCACCGCCGATTACGAATTCGGCGCCTCGCTGCAAGCGAACACCGAGGAGTTCGTGAAGGCGGCAGGGGGAAAGGTGCTGGGCAGCGTCCGCGCGCCGCTCGGCACATCCGACTTCTCCAGCTATCTCATGCAGGCCAAGGCGTCGGGCGCGAAGGTGATCGGCCTGGCCAATGCCGGGACCGACTTGCAGAACTGCATCAAGCAGGCCGCTGAGTTCGGCATCACGCAGAGCGGCCAGCGGCTCGCCACGCTGCTGATGATCGTGAACGATGTAATCTCCTTGGGTCAGGATCTCTGCCAAGGGCTGGTGCTGAGCAACTCCTTTTACTGGGATCTCAGCCCCGAGACACGCGCCTGGACCGCGCGCTACGCGGCACGGATGCCGACGCCGCCGAACGAGTACAACGCCGCCTGCTACGCCGCCGTGACGCATTGGCTGAAGGCGGTCGCAGCGGTGAACACGCTGGACGCCGATGCCGTCGCCGCGAAGATGCGCGAGATGCCGTTGAACGATTTCTACAACAAGAGCGTGCGCATCGAGGCCAATGGGTGCGTGCCGCACACGATGTACCTGTGGCAGGTGACGCCATCCGGCGAGGCCAAGCAAAAATGGGATGTGCTCAAGAAGCTGGCCACTATCCCGAGCCCTGACGCGTATCCGCCGCCCGGATTGTTTGGCTGTCCGTTGGTGCGGTCCTGAGGCGGGCGCCTGTTATCGACGGACGATGTCTGGGTCTGCTTCCGAAGTACCCGAGTCACGCAACGCGAGCAGGCGCTCCGTTTCGCGCAGGATGGCGGCGGCGAGGGTTTCTCCCTTGACCCCCGCCTGGCGCGCGAGGCCGAGCGCGCGCAGTTCCTCAGCCATTGCCACCGCGGCGTCTGCCCAGGGCATGGAGCGGGCGGCCCGTAGACGGGCCAGCAGCGCATCCAGCTCGGCCAGCGGGCCTGCGGGCGGCGTCGAATCCTGCCGCGCCGCCTGGGTGAATAGATCGGGCTGGGAGCCGAATCGGGTCATGGCTGGATAATAGCGGCCCTTGGGCGGGTTCCGAAACCGTCCATCCGCCCAGGAATAGGCTGCATGACCCGGAATATCCTATCGGACTATCTCGCGGAGATCGCGCGCATCCACGCGACGCGCGCCGGCACCGGCGAGATCAGCTATTACGGCGCCCTCGCCGGCGCGCTGAACGCGAGCGGCGAAAGGCTGAAGCCGCGCGTCTTCTGCGTGCCCAACCTGCGCAACCGGGGCGCGGGGTTTCCCGATATGGGCCTGTTCGCACGCCGCAACACCTGAAGCCGCTCCGGCTGGAGGAGCCGCTAGCCTGGGCAGCGGCGGCACTCAGCCGCGTGGACCGAAACGCTTTCTTCGCCCGGTTCGAGGGCGCGGACGCCGTGCGCTATTTCTATGAGCCGTTCCTGGCGGCGTTCGACCCGGCGCTGCGGAAGGAGCTTGGGGCCTGGTAAACGCCGCGCGAGATCGTCCGCTACATGGTCGAGCGCGTCGATCAGGTGCTGCGGAGCGAACTCGGAGTCGCCGATGGCTTGGCCGACCCTTCGGTGTGGATTCTCGACCCGTGCTGCGGCACGGGTGCCTATTTGGTGGAGGTGCTGGACCGCATCGCGCGCACGCTGCGCGAGAAGGGCGAGGACGCGCTGCTGGGCGAGGATTTAAAGGCCGCCGCGATGACGCGGGTTGCGGGCTTCGAGATCATGCCCGCGCCGTACGTGATCGCACACTGGCAGGTGGGCACGTGCTGCGCGCGGCCAAAGCGCCGCTCACCGAGGGCGAACGCGCGGCGGTTTATCTGACCGACACCCTGACCGGCTGGGCGATGGCTCAAGAGCCGGAGGCGCCCGATACGGCGCAACGCGGGCTGCGCTACATCTTCCCACCTCTCGCCGATGAACGCGAACGAGGCGGCGCGAGTGAAGCGGGAGAGGTCGCGCTGCTACGAAGCGTCCGGCCAGGGAAAGCGGATATTGTTGTCGCGTAACCCAGCCAGCACGACCTCGATGCCGCCTGACTTGATCATCCACTCCAGACGGTGATCCCGATATTCCCGCCGTCGCCCGCCAGTGATGTAGGCCGCAGCGGCCTTGGCCCTGCCAGAAGCCGCTGCCTCGAATTCGGCGAACGTCGCGGCGACGGAGGGCCTTTCCTTCAGCCGCGCGTGCCAGCGGGCGAGCGGGCTGCCGGCCGGCGGTCCCAGCCCGTAATGGACGGAGCGGTTAACCATGGGTGCCGCCGCCACGTCCGCCCAACCGAACCGGTCCCCGCCGAACCAGTCGGCCTCGCCCAGCCGCCCCGTGAGCCAGTCCTGCAAGATCCGCGTCTGCCGCGCCGCCTGCTCCCGCAGGGTATCGGCGAGCGCCCCGCTCGCGCGGCCGAACCACAGCACCTCGCTGAAGCCCCAGTTCACCGCCTCGTATTGGGTGTCGCAGACATCCTCGGTCATGCGCGCGAAGGCACGAGCGGCCGGCTCACGCGGCAGCAGCGGCGGCTCGGGCCAGCGCTCCTCGATGTATTCCATGATCACGGTGGACTCGAAGATACGCGCCGGCCCATCAATCAGCACCGGCACCTCGGCGCGGGGATTGGCGGCGGCGAACGGGCCGTCGGTTCGCTCCGTGCCCAGGGTCTCGGGCACCTCGGTCTGGAAGTCCACCCCTTTCTCGCGCAGCGCGATCTTGACCTTCTGGGCATAGGACGAGAGCGGGTGCTCGTAGAGCAGCGGCATGAACGATTCCTCCTCCCTGGGCCTGCTCTCGCTACATCTTCTTCCCCACCGTCCAGCCGCCGTCCACCGTCAGGATCGCGCCCGTGACGAAGCTGCTCTCCTCCGCCGCCAGGAACAGGATCGCGCGGGCGACTTCGTGGGGTTCCGCCCAGCGGCCGAGCGCGTGGATGTCGCGGATCGCCTGCGCGTATTCAGGCTCCTGGAAATAGCGCTCGGTCAGTGGCGTGCGCACCACGCCCGGCGCCACGGCGTTGACGCGGATGTTCTTCTCCCCCAGTTCCAGCGCCATCTGCCGCGTCAGTCCGACGACGCCGTGCTTGGAGGCGGTGTAAGCTGCTCGCTTCGGCGCCGCCATAAGCCCCAATGTGGATGCAAGGTTGACGATCTGCCCCGGCTTGCCCTGGCTCACGAGCCGGCGCGCGAAGGCTTGGCTTGCCAGGAAGGTGCCGGAGAGATTGACGCTGATGACCCGCTGCCATTCATCGAACGGCAGATCGAGCACGCCGACGATTTCCCGGACGCCGGCGGAGTTGACCAGCACATCCAGCCGGCCGAGCGCCCGCGCGGCCTCATCGATGAAGCGCGAAGCCGAGTCAGGGTTGGCGACATCGACCTGGAACGCGTGTGCCTCACCTTGGCGCCGCTGAATCTCCGCCGCGGTGGCCCGGGCGCTTTCGAGATCCAGATCGCCCACCGCGACGAGCGCGCCCTCTCCGGCCGCCGCGTAGCAGACCTGCTGGCCGATCCCGCTGCCGCCGCCAGTGACCAGCACCGCGCGATCCTGAAAGCGCATTTCTCTCCTCCCCTGTCGAAGTCAGGCCACGGTCACTGGCTCGCGCCGGGCCACGTGGCCGTGCCGGTCGGGAGGATTGGCGGCGATCTCCGCCTCGCGGGCCAGAAGCTCGCTGCCGGGAACCAAGTTCTTGGCAGCGACAATCTTTTCCAGCGCCCCCAGCCAGTGCCGATAGTATCCATCGCGGTCGCCGTCGCGCTGAGCGGCACGGATCTCCGCGCTCAGATGCTCGACCCATTCCGGCCAGGTGAAATGGCCGCCCTGGTAGAGCTTCAGAACGATGGCGAAGGCCTGCGCCTCCCAGGGCTCGCGGAACACCGGGCCTTGCTCGTCCATCGGCAACGCGGGCATGGCGGCGCCAGTGGGAAGCCCTGTCGCGGTCATTGCCCGTCTCCGGTGCGTTCCAGATAATCGTCGAACAGATCGAGGTTCAGCGTGTCGCGCGCGAAGGCCTGCTCGCCCCACAATTCGCAGGCCGCGAAGCGGACGCTGTACACGTGCTGCGGCTTCTCCCCCTGCCCGTGCGCGCTCGTGTCGGGAAAGACGAACACGCCATGATCGCGCTCGATCGCGCCGCGCTTGCCCCGCACATAGCGCGGCAGGCGCGTATGGCCGACCGGGTTCATATTGCGGACCAGGACGGGATCACCAGGGCGGAAGCGCGGCGCCACGCCGGCATCGACCCGCGCGGAGGCGCCTGTCTTCAAGACGC
>DATFDN010000251.1:0-7046 GCA_035252035.1 Acetobacteraceae bacterium
CTGGGGCCGTCGCCCGCCCCTGGAGCCGATCCCCGCGCGAGCCTGCGCGCCGCCTCGCCCCTGGCCGCGGTGCGATCGGGCGGGCCATACGACATAATCGATCTATCGGCCGATTTCCTCGACGCAGCGGAGGCGAACCAGGCGGCGTTCAGCGTCGAGGCCCTCGCCGCCGATCTGCGCGGCCTGGCGCCGGGCGGCATCGTCTCGGTCCCGGTCTCGATCCGCGACTTCCCGGTTTACGCGCTGCGCGTGCTGGCCACCGCGCGCGCCGCGCTGCTGGAGGCGGGCTTCGCCGATCCGGCGCGGCACGTCGTCGCGTACCGCTCGGCCTGGAGCGTGCGCGTGCTGCTCTCCAACCAGCCCTGGGACGCGGCCCGCATCGCGGCGCTGCGCCGGTTCTGCGAGGCGCGCTCCTTCGATCTGTCCTACTATCCCGGCATCGATGTGGCGGCGGCGCGGGCGGGGCTGTACAACGACCTGCCCGCCGTCTCCTTCGCCTCCGGCGAGGCGGGCGCGTCCGGGCCGGACGATGCCATCGCCGACGAGGCCGGGGCGGTGCTGGCGGGACGGCCGAGCGCGTCGGAGGCGACGTTCAGCCTGGCGCCCGTCACGCTGGACCG
Organism: Acetobacteraceae bacterium; assembly: GCA_035252035.1. GTDB lineage: Bacteria > Pseudomonadota > Alphaproteobacteria > Acetobacterales > Acetobacteraceae > DATFDN01. The sequence continues at coordinate 621 of DATFDN010000251.1, forward strand.
GCCCTTCTTCTACGCCGCCTTGCGCCTCTCGCGGCTCGGCACGCTGCTGGCGCGGCTGGAGATGCTGCCACAGGCGGAGATCGGGGCGCTGGTCAACCTGGCGGTGCTGGCGCAGGCGGCGGTGATCGCGGCGTTCGTGCTGCTGCTGCCGCTGTTGGCCGCGCGGCTGCGCGCCCCGGATGTGTCGGCGGCGCGGATCGCGCTCTATTTCCCGGTGCTCGGGCTCGGCTTCCTGTTCATCGAGATCGCGCTGATCGCGCGCGCCTCGCTTTGGCTGAACGACCAGACCGGGGGCTTCGCCCTGGTGCTGACCGCCATGCTGGTGTTCTCCGGCCTGGGCAGCCTGCTCTCGGGCCGCATCGCCCCGCCCCGGCGGGGGCTGGCGCTCGCGGTGCTCGGGATCGTGCTCTGGTGCCTGGCCGCCTGGGCGGGGCTGGAAAAGCTCGCGCTGGCGACGCTCGGCTGGCCGCTGCCGGCGCGGGCCTTGCTGCTGGTCGGGGTGCTGGCCCCGGTCTCCGTCGCCCTGGGCCTGCCGTTCCCGCTGGGGCTGGGCCGGGTCGGCGACAGCGCGGCGCTGCCCTGGGCGTGGGCGCTGAACGGCGCGTTCTCGGTGGTGGCGACCCCGGCAGCGGCGCTGCTGGCGCGCGAGGCGGGGTACGGCGCGGTTCTGCTGTGCGGGGCGCTGATGTATGCTATTGCCTTTGCGGCTTTTCCCATCTCGCAGAGGCTTCGCCAGTGGCACGATCTTCCGGCCTGCTCACCCGTCGCGGACTGATCGCCGCGACCGCCGCGCTGCCCTTCGCGCAGCGGACCGCCCGCGCCGCGTCCGAGCCCTGGACGCGGGCGGCCTATGAGCGGGCGATGCGCGAGTCCGGCCGCCCCGTCAGCCTGACCGACGCGCAATTCGCCGAGATCCAGGCGCGCAAGCCGGCCGCGATGCAGCGTATCGCCGCGTATCTGAAGGCGCACATGGGCAGCGCCGATCCGCGAGTCCTGGCGGCGTTCGAGGCGGTGCCGCGCGAGTATTTCCACTACCAGTACCAGGAGCACCGCAGCCTCGGCGGGGAAGCCTACGAGGCCGATCCGAAGCCTTGGGCGATCGGCTATGGCTCGGCGCTGTCGGACTACCTGGGCCAGGCGTACATGACCCAGGCCGCCAAGCCCGGCCCGGAGGACGTGACGCTGGAGATCGGCACCGGCAGCGGGTTCCAGACCGCCCTGCTGTCGCGCATCGTGCGCAGGGCGTACTCGATCGAGATCATTGAGCCGTTGGGCAAGGCGGTGGGGCACGTTTATGCCCCGCTCGGTTACACGAACGTGCGCACCAAGGTGGGCGACGGGTATTTCGGCTGGCCGGACGTCGAAGGCGGGTTCGATGTCATCATCGTGACCTGCGCCGCGCAATACGCCCCGCCCGACCTGTTCAAGCAGATGAAGCCGGGTGGGCGGCTGATCATCCCGATCGGCCAGCCGTTCAAGCGCGGCCAAGTGCTCTACATCTACACAAAGGACGCCGAGGGCAAGATCCATTCCCGCCGCGACATGGGCGTGTTCTTCATCCCCATGACGGGCGAGATGATGAAGAAGGCAGAGGCGCACTGAGCGGAAATTTTTATCAGGAGACGCCGAATGACCGACTCCCACACAATCACCGACGAGGCGACGCTGGAAGCGCTCTACGGCGCCCCGTCCGAGCCGGCGTTGCGAAAGGAAATCGACTACATCCATCCGCACTACCGCGCCTTCATTGACGCATCGCCTTTCGTCGCGGTGGCAACCTCTGGACCCGGCGGGCTCGATGTCTCGCCGCGCGGCGACCGGGCCGGGTTCGTGGCCGTGGAGGACGCGCATACGCTGCTGCTGCCGGACCGCCGCGGCAACAACCGCGTGGACACGTTGCGCAACCTGATCCATGACCCGCGCATCGCCCTGCTCTTTCTCATTCCTGGCATCAGTGAGACGCTGCGGGTGAACGGGCGCGCATCGATCTCCGTCGATCCCGTGCTGCTGGAGCGATTTCCCGCGCAGGGCAAGCTGCCGCGCTCGGTGATCATCGTCCGCGCCGAGAGGGTCTATTTCCAGTGCGCCAAGGCGGTGATGCGCTCCGAGCTGTGGAACCCCGACCGGCACATCAAGCGCAACGCCCTGCCCAGCAACGGCACGATCCTCGCCGACATCACGCGCGGCGCGATCGATGGGCAGGTTTACGACCAGGGCGCTCCGGAGCGGCTGCGGCAAACGATGTATTGAAGCGATCACGGGCACCTGACTGGGCCTGACCCTGTTGAGCCAAGAACTCAACAGGGGAACCCAGCCATGGCCACCGATCCCAAGACCGCCCACCCCCAGCCCCCGATGCGCGAGGGGCAGCAGTCCCCGCCAGGGCACGAGCGCGAGATGCGCACCAAGCCCGACCACGGCGAGACGACCTACAAGGGCAGCGGCAAGCTCGCAGGCCGCGCCGCGATCATCACCGGCGCCGATTCCGGCATCGGCCGCGCCGTCGCGATCGCCTTCGCGCGCGAAGGCGCGGACGTGTTGATCTCCTACCTCAACGAGCACGAGGACGCGAAGGAGACCGCGAGCTGGGTGGAGAAAGCCGGACGCCGCGCCATCGTGGTGGCGGGCGATGTCTCCCAGCAATCCCATTGCCGCGAGCTGGTGCAGCGCGCGGCCAAGGAATTCGGGCGGCTGGATATCCTGGTCAACAACGCCGCGATGCAGCGCACCCATCAAAGCCTGGACGAGATCAGCGCCGAGGAATGGGACCAGACATTCCGCACCAATATCTATTCCCAGTTCTACCTCTGCCAGGCGGCGGTGCCGCGCATGAAGCCGGGCGCCGCGATCGTGAACACCACCTCGGTGAACGCCAAGACACCCTCCCCGCAGCTTCTGGCTTACGCGACCACGAAGGGCGCGATCGCCAACTTCACCGCGGGCCTCGCGCAGCTTCTGGCCGAGAAGGGTATCAGGGTGAACTGCGTGGCTCCCGGCCCTGTCTGGACGCCGCTCATTCCCTCCACCATGCCGGAGGAGAAGGTGGAGAGCTTCGGCGAGCAAGTGCCGCTCAAACGTCCCGCCCAGCCGGCCGAACTTGCCGGGGCGTACGTGTTCCTCGCGTCCGACGAAGCAAGCTACGTCTCCGGCGCGCTGATTCCAGTGACAGGCGGCAAACCCATGCTTTGAGCGAGGGCGATCATGGACGCTGTCATCCTGGCCCGGAGCCTCGGCTGGTTCAGCCTTGGGATCGGGCTGACCGAGCTGGTCGCGGGAAAGAGCCTGAATCGCTGGCTTGGAGTGCGTGGCCCGCCGGAACTGACGCGGGCCTTTGGCTTGCGAGAGATCGGCGTCGGGATCGGCCTGCTGACCGCCTCTCGCCTCGCGCCCTGGATGTGGGCGCGCGCGGCGGGGGATGTGTTGGATGTCGCCACGCTCGGAGCGGCGTTGGGGGCGGGCAATGAGCGGCGCGGCCGCGCCAGCGTCGCGTTGGTCGCGGTCGCGGGGATCACGCTGCTCGATCTGCTTTGCGCGCGGGAGCTGAGCCGGCGCCCATTATAACATCCCAATGATTGTATCGATAGGTCGAGAGAGGACACATCCGATAGGAAGTTCGTCACCTCTATCGTAGAAGTCGGAGGCACGATATGAAATTAGCCGTTTAGCAGGCGCCTGCCCAAGCCGTTTGGACAGGGCTCGGCGCGGCGGAGGGGACGCCGATGCCGGCGAAAGGTGGGGACCGCTGTCGCGTCCGTAATGAGTTGCTGGCCGAGATTGTGCCGCGACAACCACTTCTCGCCGTTATCCACGCGGTTACCGGGTTTCTGTTCGCATCGGCCCTCGCCGGCGCCGCGCCGCCTCTCACGCTCGCGCTCTGGCTCAGCTACATGGGGCTCTCGCAGGCGGTCCGGCTGTTCTTGTGGTACCGGCATGTGGTCGGCCGGCTGTCGATTGATCCTGCTGTCTGGCTCGTCGCGACATCGGGGGCGGCCGGGATCGGTTGGGGCATGGTTGGTCTGTTGTTCGTCGGCCTCGGCTCACCGTCGCAGCAGATACTCGTGCCTTTCTTTCTCGCCGGCATGGCTGCGGGCGGGGTGGCCAACCTCGCCGGCCATCTGCCGGTTCTGTACGCCTTCACCATGCCTGCCCTTCTCCCCTACGCGACTCGTCTCGCACTGACCAGCGAGCCGGCCGCGCACTCGATGGCGCTGACGGTCCTGGCCTATGCGGCGGGTCTTTCGGCTGTTGCCCACCAGATTCATCGCTCATACCGCCGATCCGCCGAGCTGCATCTCGAGAACGCGCGCCTTGTCGCGGACCTGGAGCAGGCGCAGCGCGGCCTCGAACGGCTGGTCGAGCGGCGCGGCGCCGAGCTGGACGCGGTGATGGAAACCGTCCCGGTGGCCGTCTGGCTCGCGCATGATCCCGAGGCGCAGTGGATCACCGCCAGCCGCTGCGCCACCGAGATGCTGCGCGCCGCTCCGGGAGCAAGCGCGTCTCTCGCCGCTTCCTATGAAGATCCATCACGAATGTTCCGCGTGCTCCGCGACGGCAGGGAGGTGCGGCCCGAGGACTTGCCGCTGCAACGCGCCGCGCGCGGCCATCCGGTGAACGGTGAGGAGCTTCGCGTGGTGTTCAAGGACGGCACCTCGTTCGACATGCTCATCAGTGCAGCGACGGTGCGGGACGCGGCGGGCAAACCGACAGGCGCGGTCGGCGCCGGCGTGGACATCACCGAGCGCAAGCGGGCAGAGGAACGGATCAGGCACTTGGCCCACCACGATCAACTGACGGGCTTGCCGAACCGCGCCCTGCTTCAGGACCGGCTGCGGCGGGCACTCACCGCCACGCACCGCGGCGGCTTGTGCATTGGCCTGCTGCTGCTCGACATCGATTGCTTCAAGGATGTGAACGACACGCTGGGCCACCCGGCGGGCGATTGGCTGCTGCGCGCGGTTGCCGAGCGTCTCAAGGCGGTGATCCGCCACGATGACACGCTCGCCCGGCTGGGAGGCGATGAATTCGCCGTCGTCCAGCCGAATCTGGAGGGACCGGGCTGTGCGGCGGCGCTCGCGCAGCGGCTGATCGAGACGCTCGCGGCGCCGTTCAAGCTAGAGGAGCAGGAAGTGCATGTCTCGGCCAGCGTCGGCGTAGCGGTGTTTCCGCACCACAGCACCCATGCGGACGGCCTGGTTCGCAAGGCCGATTTGGCGCTCTACCGGGCCAAGCAGGAGGGCCGTGGCCGCTCCCGCCTGTTCGAGCCGGCGATGGATGCCGAGGTGCAGGCCCGCCGCCGGCTGGAGCGCGAGCTGCGCCGCGCGCTGGAGCGCAACGAGTTTGTTCTCCACTATCAGCCGCAAGTGAACCTCGCGACCGACCATGTGGAGAGCGTGGAGGTGCTGGTGCGCTGGCGCCATCCGGAGCGTGGGCTGGTATCGCCGGGCGAGTTCATACCAGCCGCCGAGGCAAGCGGCCTCATCCGCCCGCTGGGCGCATGGGTGTTGAACGAGGCGTGCCGGCAGGCCAAGGCGTGGTGCGACGCCGGGCTGGAGCTGGTGATGGCGGTCAATTTATCGCCGGCGCAGCTTCGCCATGACGGGATGCTCGCCGAGATCGACAACGCGCTGCGCGCAAGCGGCCTCGATCCGCGTTGCCTTGAGCTGGAGATCACCGAGAGTCTGTTGCTGGAACGTTCGGAGGGCGTGACCGATGGCACGCTGCGCGGCCTGGCCTCGCGCGGCGTTGGGTTGGCATTGGATGATTTCGGGACCGGCTATAGCTCGCTTGCCTCCCTCAAGCGGCTCCCAGTGGGAAAAATCAAGATCGACCGCTCCTTCGTGCGCGATATCGGTCGGGATCCGGAGGACGAAGCGGTGGTGTGCGCGATGGTGAACCTGGGCCACGCGCTCGGCAAGCACGTGGTGGCGGAAGGGGTGGAGAACGAGGCACAGCTTGCGTTCCTGCGCCGGCTCGGCTGCGACGCCGCACAGGGCTTCATGCTCGCCCGTCCGGCGACAGCCGCCGAGGTCGGACCACTGCTTGCGCGGCCGCGGTCTCCGCGTCGCGCGTACGTGCAGCATACCGCTTGAGCGGCTGGCGGCCTCCCGCGCAACGGCTGGCGCTTGAATCCGGAAAAGTAGCTGACATTGCATGGCCGCCCCCTTGCCGGATACTCTGCCCACAGGAGGACGCGATGCACTTCGGCCTGTTCGGCGGCGCGCGGACGAAGCGGGGCACCAATCTCGGCACGGGAGACAGTCACTCCTACCGTGGCTTCATCGAGTACGTGGTCGAGGCGGAACGGCTCGGTTTCGACAGCGTGTTCTTGGTCGAACATCATTTCACCGGCCAGGGGCAGGTGTCCGCCTCGCTCACCTTGCTCGCCTATCTGGCGGCGCGCACAACCCGCATTCGCTTGGGCACCGC
>DATFDN010000252.1:0-19325 GCA_035252035.1 Acetobacteraceae bacterium
CTCGGCGCCGAGCTGGGCGCGCGCTGGCTCGCGTTGCCGCGCGCCGACGCCGCGTCGCTCTCCCAGGCAGCCCGGGCGGTACGCACGGCATGAGGGTGCCTCGTCCGACGGAGCCGACCCCGGGCCTCCACCATTGGCCCCAGCGTGACCATAGCCGCTTCGTGACCGCGGCGGGACGGCGCTGGCACGTCCAGGTCGGGGGCAACGGCCCAGCGCTGCTGCTGCTGCATGGCACGGGTGCCTCCTCCCATTCCTGGCGCGACCTGACGCCCGTGCTGGCGCGGCATTTCACGGTCATCGCGCCCGATCTGCCGGGCCATGGCCTCACCGAGATGCCGCCCCCCGCGCTTCTGTCCCTGCCGGCGATGGCGTGGGGCCTGCGCGCGCTCCTCGCGGCGATGCGCGTCAGTCCCGCGTTGGCGGCGGGGCATTCCGCCGGCGCGGCGATCCTGGCCCGGATGTGCCTGGATGGGGCGATCGCGCCGCGCATCCTCGTCAGCGTGAACGGCGCCATGCTGCCGATGGGCGGCTTGGCGGGACAGGTCTTCGCGCCCGTCGCCCGGTTGTTCGCCTTGTCGCCGGTTGTGCCGGCGCTGTTTGCCTGGCGTGCCGCCGACAGGGCGGCGGTCGCGCGTATGCTGCGCGGCACGGGATCGGCGCTCAGCGAGGACGGAATCGCCCAGTACGCACGCTTGCTGCGGCAGCCGGGCCACGTGCAAGCCGCCCTCGGCATGATGGCCCGATGGGACTTGGCGCCCCTGGAGCGCGATCTGCGGACGCTGCGGACGCGGCTCCTCCTCGTGGTCGGCGAGAATGACCGAGCGATCCTGCCCACGGAGGCCGGGCGGGTCCGCGCGCTTGTCCCCAGCGCCGAGATCCTGCGGCTGCCGGGCCTTGGCCATCTCGCGCACGAGGAGGATCCGGCCCGCGTCATAGCGATCATCCTGCACGCCGCGCGCGACGCGGGCACGCTTGCCGCGGATTGATGGCTTGGCCGGGCTGTTCGCCTCGGGGCACACCATCGATGCGATCGCTGGCCTTGTGTGCGTGGAGGCGGCGGGGCTTTGGCTGTGCCGCCGGCTCGCGGGACGGGGACCAGGCCTGCGGCCAGTGGCGGCCACGTTGCTCGCCGGACTTTGCCTGGTGATCGCCCTGCGCCTTGCCCTTGCCGACGGATGGTGGGGCTGGATCGCGCTGGCCCTGTCCGGTTCCCTCCTCGCGCACCTGTTTGATCTTCGCGGCCGTTGGCGCGCTTGAGCACTGGCGCCCTTTGTCAATCTCGATTTACAGTCGAAGGCGATGATGAAACTGACATATGCGCCTGCCCGCCACCGGCCCCATGCGGTCGTGATCGGCAGCGGCTTCGGCGGGCTTGCCGCGGCCGTGCGCCTCGGGGCGCGCGGGTACCGCGTGAGCGTCCTGGAACGGCTGGACCAGCCCGGCGGCCGCGCGCGGGTCCACCGCCAAGACGGATTCGTATTCGATGCCGGACCGACGATCATCACCGCCCCGTTCCTGTTCGAGGAGCTATGGGCCTTGTGCGGACGCCGGCTGCGGGACGACGTGGACCTTGTCCCGCTCGCGCCGTTCTACCGGCTTCGCTTCGACGACGGCTCGCGCTTCGACGTGTCGGGCGATCCCGAGGCGATGCGCGCCGAGATCGCGCGGCTCTCGCCCGAGGACGCCGGCGGCCACGCGCGCTTCATGCGGTTGAGCGCTGAAACCTGCCGCATCGGATTCGAGCAGCTCGGCCACGTGCCATTCCTGCGGGGCGGCGACATGGCCCGCGTCGCCCCGGCGCTGCTCCGCCGTGGCTTGTGGCGCAGCGTCCACGCCGTCGCTTCCCGCCACGTGCGCGATCCACGGCTGCGCATCGCGCTGAGCTTCCACCCGCTGCTGATCGGCGGGAACCCCTTCACCGCCAGCGGGATCTACACGCTGATCGCGCATCTTGAGCGGCAATGGGGCGTCTGGCACGCGCGCGGCGGCACGGGCGCGTTGGTGCGCGGCCTCAGCCGCCTGATAGTGGGCCAGGGGGGCGAGATCCGCCTCGGCGCCGAGGTCTCGCGGATCGTCGTTCGCGACGGCCGCGCCGTGGGGGTGGCGCTGCGGTCCGGAGCGGTGGTTTCGGCGGATATCGTCGTGTCGAACGCCTGCGCCGGCTGGACCTACCGCTTCCTTCTGCCATCCGAAGCGCGGCGGCGATGGACCGATCGCCGGATCGAGCGGTCGCGCTACTCGATGGGCTTGTTCGTCTGGTACTTCGGCACGCGGCGGCGGTTTCCGGACGTGCCGCACCATACAATCATCCTTGGTCCGCGCTACCAGCAGCTTCTGGACGAGATCTTCCGCCGGAAAACCCTCGGCGCCGACTTCAGCCTTTACCTCCACCGCCCGACCGCAACGGACCCCTCGCTCGCCCCGCCCGGCTGCGACTGCTTCTATGCCCTCGCGCCCGTGCCGAACCTGCTCGGCCGGATCGACTGGCGCGCGCAGGCGGAGCCGTTCCGCCAGGCCATCGCGCGCCGGCTGGAACAAACCGTGTTGCCCAGCCTTTCGCAGGAGGTCGTCACGTCGCGCATCGCCACGCCGCTCGATTTCGAGCATGACTTCCTGTCCTTCCGCGGAGCCGGTTTCGGCATGGAGCCGGTGCTGACCCAGAGCGCCTGGTTCCGTCCGCACAACCGCAGCGAGGATGTCGCCGGCCTCTATCTTGTCGGCGCCGGCACCCATCCCGGCGCCGGGGTGCCCGGTGTCCTGTCGTCTGCCCGCATTCTCGACGCGGTCGTGCCCAATGCCGCCCGCCTCTGAACCGGACCTGGCCGTGTGCCGCGCGCTCCTGCGCGACGGATCGCGCAGCTTCTATCTGGCGTCGCATCTGCTGCCGCGGCGCGTGCGCGAGCCGGCCATCGCGCTCTACGCGTTCTGCCGGCTCGCCGACGATGCGATCGACCGCACCGGCGGCGGCGCCGAGATCTTGGCCCAGTTGCAGGACCGGCTGGCGCGCGCCTACGCCGGACAGCCCACGCCGATCCCCGCCGATCGCGCCCTCGCCGCGGTGGTCAGCCGGTTCGCCATTCCGTCCGCCTTGCCGCGCGCGCTGCTTGAGGGCCTGTCCTGGGACGCCGCCGGGCGCCGCTATGAGACCCTCCAGGAACTCACGGAATACGCCTTGCGCGTGGCGGGATCCGTTGGCGCGATGATGGCGCTCATCATGGGCGCGCGCTGCCCTGCCGTGCTCGCCCGCGCCTGCGATCTCGGGGTGGCCATGCAGTTCTCGAACATCGCCCGCGACGTCGGCGAGGACGCGCGCGCCGGCCGGCTCTATCTACCAGCCGCCTGGTTGCGCGAGGCAGGCGTCGCGCCGGACACATGGCTTGCCGCGCCCCGGTTCCGCCCGGAGATCGGCCAGGCAGTGCGGCGATTGCTCGCCGAAGCCAATCGGCTTTATGCCAGCGCCGACGCTGGCATCGCGGCCCTGCCGCGCGCGTGCCGGCCTGGGATACGCGCCGCCCGTCTGCTGTATGCCGAGATCGGCGCCACGGTGGCCCGCAACGGATACGATTCCGTCACGGAACGGGCTGTCGTCCCGGCGATGCGCAAGGCGCGGATGCTGGCGCGCACGATGCGCGCGCCTCATGACCCTGGAATGCCGGAAGCGGCGACGGCCTGGTTGCTGCTCGGGGCGGTCCCGCCATTGCCCACCCTGCCCCGCGCGCCCTCGCTGCGAAGTCGTGCCGAGAATCGGGCTGTCTTCGTCATTGAACTGTTCCATCGCCTCGCCTTGCGCGAGCGGATGGGCGCGGCCGAGTCCTGATGGTTCCGTAAGCCCGGAGACTAACCCGACCGTGTCAGCGCCGTAACTCTGCACGGTCCCTATTTGGATCTCCGCGCTTCAAAGCTTCGACGACAGCCCGAAGTCCTGCGGAAACATGCCTCCGGCGCGGGTAGTACAGGAAAAGGTCACTGAAGGGCGGGCACCAGTCCGCAAGGCAGCCCACCAAGCGACCTGCGCGCAGATGGTGCTCGGCGCGACCTTCCCAAACAAATGCCACCCCGGCTCCGTGGACCGCCGCTTCCACCATTAGTTCCTGGTCGTCAAGCGTCAGCGGACCATTCACATCGACCACAAGGCTGCTGCCGTTTCGGCTGAATTCCCAAGGGAAGCTCACGCCGCTGGGAAAGTTGTATCGAATGCATAGATGCCGCTGGAGGTCGTGCGGTGTCTCCGGCATGGGACGTTCGTGGAAATAGTCAGGCGACGCGACCACGGCCCATCGCAGCCGGATGCCGAGGCGCACCGCGACCATGTCTTGGGCGATCCGCTCGCCGAAGCGAATGCCAGCGTCGTATCCGTCCGACACGATGTCCACGAGACGGTCGTCAACCGAGACGTCGACACGAAGGCCGGGATTCTGCCCCAGCAGCTTGCCCATCACCGGGGCCAGGACAAGGGGCGCCACGGAGCGAGGAGCGTTGAGCCTCACCATGCCATATGGCGTATCCCGAAAGGCATTCACGACATCAAGGGCATTCCGAAGGTCGGTGAACGCCGGCTGCACGCGCGCAAACAAAAGTTGTCCCGCTTCTGTCAGCGAGACACTGCGGGTCGTGCGGTGCAGCAGTTGGACCCCCAGCCTCTCCTCAAGGTGCCGAACCGCGTGGCTGACCGCCGAGGGCGAGATGCCGCGCTCGACTGCCGCCCGGCTAAAGCTCCGCCGGCTAGCGACCGAGACGAAGGCGGCAAGTTCGGCCAGTTCCGTCGGCGTCATTGCTGAATCTCATTCAGTAAGCCATGCGCCATTGAGGGTCTAATAGGGGCATCGCCGCCCCGCTAGATACGGCGGGCGTGCTGACCTCGCGGCCGAGCGATGCCAGCAGGCGAAGTTGATTGGCAAGGGGAATAGCGGCGATGAGCGGCGGTTCGACAACGTTTCGTACTTTGGAAGGGAAGGTGGCGCTCGTCACAGGCGCCAGCTCCGGGATTGGCCGAGCGTCGGCGGTCGAACTCGCACGGCGCGGCGCCAGGGTCATCGTCAGCGCCCGCCGGATCGAATCGATCGAAGCCGTCGCACGCGTAATCCGTGAGGAAGGTTTCGAGGCAGCCCCGGTCCAGGCCGACATCAACGTCGAGCAGGACGTGGCCGACCTGCTGTCCAGGACGATCAGCACCTATGGCAGGCTCGACATCGCCTTCAACAACGCTGGCACCGAAGGCCAGTTCACCCCCTTCGTCGAGCAATCGAACGATGTCTACGACACGGTTTTCAACGCGAACGTGCGCGGCGTCTTCTGGTGCATGAAGCACGAGGCCAAGGCGATGCTGGCGCAGGGCAGCGGCGCGATCGTCAACAACGCCTCGATGGGCGGCGTCATCGGCTTCCCGAACGCGGCCCTCTATGTCGCGAGCAAGCACGCCGTGGTGGGCTTGACCAAGACCGCGTCGCTGGAGTGGTTCAAGCTCGGCGTCCGGGTGAACGCCGTGTGCCCTGGTCTGATTGACACGCCGTTCCAGGATCGCGTCTGGCCGACGGAGGAGGCCAAGAGGAAGGTCGGGGCGGCCTCCGTTCCCGGCCGGATGGGAACGGCGGAGGAGATCGCACGGGTCGTCGCATTCCTCGCGTCGGACGACGCGAGCTTCGTTTCCGGCCACGCACTGTTGGCGGATGGCGGCTACACCGCCACCTGACCGGCTTGCAACACCCCTGCGCGGCCGCCCAGGCGCGACGGCCCGCCCAGACCGATCACCGAACCACAAAGGAGGCTCACCATGGCTGCATACGCGAAGCGCATCGGGTTCTTGCGGAAGAAGGAGGGCCTCACGCTTGAGCAGTTTCACGCGCATTGGCTCGGCACCCATGCGGAGCTGTGCAAGAAGCTGCCGGGGCTGCGGCGATACGCGACCAACCTGATCGACCGGAAGCAATATCCGAATGCCGGCTGGGATGGATTTTCCGAGCTGTGGTTCGACTCTATTGAGGCGCACGACGCGGCCTTCGCCAGCCCCGAGGGACAGGTGCTGCTCGCCGACGCGAAGAACTTCGCGGCCGACCTCTATGGGGCGATGGTCGTCGAGACCCAGCACATCTGGCCATAGGAGGGGAAAGGATGCCTGCGTTGCCCATGCGCGTCATCGAGGCGACAGCGTTCGACTTGAACGCGCTGCGCCTCTCCGAGCGGCCCGCGCCGCGCCCGCGCCGTGGTGAGATTCTGGTGCGTGTGAAGGCGGTGACCCTCAACTACCGCGATCTCGCCGTGCTCTCCGGCACATATCTTCCGAACCTGCCGCTGCCCTACATCCCGGCTTCCGACGCTTGCGGGGAGGTGGTGGAGGTCGGGGAAGAGGTTCCCCGCTTCAAGCCCGGCGATCGGGTGCTCCCGACGTACACGCAAGGCTGGCATGACGGCAAACCCACGCCCGAACAACGCGCCAGACGGACGCTTGGCGGCCCGCTTCCCGGCGTGCTGGCCGAGTACGTCACGGTTCCCGCCGAGGACGCCGTCGCGGCTCCACCACGTCTTTCAGACGTCGAGGCAGCCACGCTGCCGATCGCGGGGCTGACAGCCTGGACGGCGTTGCAGGACGGCGGCGTGAAGCCGGGGGATACGGTGCTGCTGATGGGGACCGGTGGCGTTTCCCTCTTCGCCCTGCAATTCGCCAAGCTGGCCGGAGCGCGGGTGATCCTGCTCTCCTCAAGCGATGACAAGCTGGCGCGCGGCCGGGAGCTTGGAGCGGATGTCGGGATCAATTACCGCACCAGCCCCGAATGGGACCGGGACGTCAAACAGGCCACCGACGGGCGTGGTGCCGATATCGTCGTCGAAACCGGCGGGGCCACCCTGCCGCGCTCATTGAACGCGGTCGCGTTCGGCGGCTTCGTTGGCGTTGTGGGCTTCGTGGCGGGTTACGAGGCCACCGTACAGCTTCGAAGCTTGATCGGGCCGATGGTCCGCGTCCATTGCATCGCGGTCGGGTCGCGCGCCTCGTTCGAGGCCATGAACCGCGCGATCTCGGCGAATCATCTGAAGCCAGTGATCGACAGCACGTTCCCGCTGGCCGAGGCGGCCGCCGCCTTCCGGCACATGCAGGCTGGAGCTCATTTCGGGAAGATCGCGGTGACACTGTAAACGCGTTTGGGGCCGCTATGACCAAAGCCCATCGCCATGCGGGACACGACGAAGCTGACCGAATTTAGATGCTAAAAGGGGGGCGTCCTCCACGCCGGCCGCCACACGTCCGCCGGCCCGTCCCCGGTGCGGCGGGCGCCCGCCTCGTTATCGGGGGTCGTGGCGGCGAGCCGGGCCAACCTGGGAACGCCTCCCCCGAGGCGGACGCACCGGGCTGGTGCTGTCCGCGCGACCTTCGCCTTGCTCTATCTGGTGCAAGCTGGGGCGATCGTTGGCGCCCATCCCGGCAGCCTAGCTAACGGCTTCTTCTTCAGCGTCCAAACAATGGCAACGGTCGGCCGCGGCCAGCTCGCTCCCCAGACCATCAACGCCAATTCGATGGTGACGGCTGAGACGCTGTGGGGCATGTTGCTCCCGGCCGTGACCACTGGCCTCGCTTTTGCCCGCTTCTCCTGGCCGACCGCGCGGGCCACGTTCAGCCGATGGGCGGTCATCGCGCCCTATAACGGCGTCCGGACCCTGTCGATGCGAATCGCGAACGAGCGCGAAGACCAGATCCCGCAAGCCGAGGTGGGACTCGATTTTTCGACGTGGAGGAGGAACTGAAATGGTGCAACTTGCTGGCCTTGGGGTGCTCGGACTGGCCGTCATGGGCGCCAATCTCGCCAGGAACGCGGCCCGGAAGGGCTTCGGCGTCGCGCTCTACAACCGGAACGGCGCGCGCACGGACGAGCTGGTGCAGAACTTCGGCCACGAAGGCCGCTTCACGCCCGCCAAAACGCTTCGGGACTTCGTGGCCGCGCTGAGCAAGCCGCGCGTGGTCATCATCATGGTCCAAGCGGGCAAGCCGGTGGACGACGTGATCGACGAACTCGCGCCGCTGCTGGAACCCGACGACATCATCGTGGACGGCGGCAACTCGCTCTTCACGGACACCAACCGGCGGTTCGAGGCGCTGAGGGAGCGGCGGCTCCGCTTCATCGGCATGGGGGTCTCGGGCGGTGAGGAGGGCGCGCTCGAAGGGCCGAGCATGATGCCGGGCGGCGAACGGGACGCCTACGCGCGCATCGAGCCGATGGTGACCAAGATGGCCGCGCAGGTGCAGGGCACGCCCTGCTGCGCCTACATCGGCCCGGCCGGCGCGGGGCACTACGTGAAGATGGTGCATAACGGCATTGAGTACGCCGACATGCAACTGATCGCCGAGGCGTACGACCTCTTCAAGACGGTCTATGGGCTGGGGGCGCCCGCGATCGCGGACATCTTCGAGCGGTGGAAGGCAGGCGACCTCGACAGCTACCTGATCGAGATCACCGCCGCCGTGCTGCGCAAGCGGGACGAGGCCACGGGCGGGCCGCTCGTGGACGTGATCCTGGACGAGGCCGAGCAGAAGGGCACCGGGCGCTGGACGGCGCGCAACGCGCTCGACCTCGGCGTGCCGCTCACCGGCATCACGGAGGCCGTCTACGCCCGCGTGCTCTCGGGCGAGCGGTCCCTGCGGACGAGAGCCGAGTCGGCCCTGCCGCGCAGGGCGGCCCCGTCGCGTGAACCGAGCGGGAGCGAGATCGACGACGTCCGCGACGCGCTCTACGCCTCCAAGATCGTGGCCTACGCACAGGGCTTCGAGCAGATGACCGCGGCCTCCAACGAGTACGGCTGGGGCCTGCGGCTCGGCGAGGTGGCCAAGATCTGGCGCGGCGGCTGCATCATCCGGGCGCGGTTCCTGGACCGGATCATGGAGGCCTACGGCGCGGAGGACACGGTCGCGAACCTGATCCTGCAACCCTACTTCCGCGACGCCGTGGCCCGGGCCGAGCCCGCCTGGCGCCGCGTCGTCGGCCTGGCCGTGGAGCACAGCGTGCCGATCCCGGCCTTCTCATCCTCGCTCAGCTACTATGACGGGCTGAGGCGCGCGCGCGGGCCGGCAAACCTGCTCCAGGGGCTCAGGGACTACTTCGGAGCGCACACCTACCGCCGGCTCGACAAGCAGGGCTCGTTCCACACGCGCTGGAGCCAGGACGGGAAGGAAGTCCGGATCCAGTAGGGAACTCTGTGGCCAGGTGCGGCCCGTTCTCCCTATCCCGCGAACCGGGCGAGCGAGAATGGTGCCAAGTGGGGGATGGTTTCTCCCAGGACCATCGCTGCGACCGCCTCGCCGAGGGCGGCCGAATGCTTGAATCCGTGACCTGAGCAGGCGGAGACGACATGCACGTGCGCTTGGCCGTGCGCACGGTCAACGATGAAGCCGCGATCCGGCGTCACGGTGTAAAGACATGCGCTGCTGCGCGTCGCGCGTCCGCTGACACCATGCAGCCGGCCGGCGACATGGGTCGCGTACATGGCATCCGATTCGGCCGGGGACACTGCACGCTCGACCGTCTCGACGGTTGTTTCACCCGCGTATTGCTCGGTGGCGAGCTTCACTCCCGCGCTTCCCGGCAGCATCGGGAAGCCATAGAAATGGTCAGTTTCGCGCTTTCCGTGCATCCAAATGAAAACTGGGAAACGGTTGGGCGCATAGAAGGAGGGATCTTCCGGGGCGAACCAGTGCAGCGTCTGCCGATACACCCTTGCGCGCGCCGCGAGCGTTCCCTGGAGCATCCCCGGCAGCCAGGCCCCCACGGCGAGGACAACCTCCCCTGCCGCGTAGGAACCGGCATCGGTGGAAACCGCGACGCCGCTGCCAGTCTCCGTGATCTCGTGTACCGTTTCGCCCGTGCGGATGATCGCCCCGTCGCGAGCGGCGAGTTCAAGCTGGGCCGCGATGCACGCCTCTGGGAAGAGCATTCCGGCTTCGGGCTCGTAATAGCCAAGCTCGTCGCCGCGGAGCGCAAATTGCGGAAAGCGCGCTTCGATATTGGCGGCATCGAGCACTTCGTGCGAGATGCCGAAGCTTTCGGCGAGTTCGATCGTGTGCCGGACGAATGCCTGCCTTCCGTGGAGCGCCGCGCCGCTGTCGCCGGATCCGAAGATCAAGCCTCCCACCTGGAGCATGAGGCGCTTGCCCGTCTCCTGCTCCATTTCCCGCCACAGCGCGTGGGAACGGCGCGCAAGGGGGACGTAGACCGCTCCTTCGCCCACGGCGAGGCGCGTGATGCGCGTTTCTCCATGGCTCGACCCGTGGTCGTGCGGAGGGTGGCGGCGGTCGATGCCGATGGCGCGCGCGCCGCGCCGGGCGAGCCGCGCGAGCGTCGCCGCCCCCATCGCGCCGAGGCCCACGACGATGACATCAGCAGTGGCGGAGTGTGACATGAGGCACGAACCCTCCGGTTTGCGGGCCGCTCGTCATCTGCCGGGCCGCGCTCATCCGCTCGCCGCGCTCCCGCCAAGGTAGGCCGAGCGCACCCGGGGATCGCCCGCCAGCTCCCGCGCCGCGCCCTCCAGCACGATCCGGCCACTCTCCAGCACATAGGCCCGGTCGGCGACGCGCAGCGCCGAGCGCGCGTTCTGCTCCACCAGCAGAACGGCGGTGCCGTCCCGCCGCACCGCCGCGACGATCCCAAAGATCCCCCGCACCAGCTTCGGCGCCAGTCCCATCGACGGCTCGTCGAGCACCAGCACGCGCGGGCGCAGCATCAGCGCCCGCGCGATCGCCAGCATCTGCTGTTCGCCGCCCGAGAGCGTGCCGGCGAGCTGCGTCCGGCGTTCGCGCAGGCGCGGGAAAGTGGCGAACAGTTCCTCCATCCGCCGGCCCAGCTCCGCGCCATCATGGCGGATCAGATAGCCGCCGAGCCGCAGATTCTCCTCCACCGTCAGCGCGCCGAAGATACGACGGCCCTCCGGCACGTGGCCGAGGCCAAGGGCGACGATGCGGTGCGCGCTCATCCGTTCGATCCGCCGGCCGTCCAGCACCACCTCGCCTCCACGCGGACGCACCAGCCCGGTAAGCGCGCGCAGCGTGGTCGTCTTCCCCGCGCCGTTGCTGCCGAGCAGGGCGACGATCTCGCCGGCGCCCAGTTCCAGCGAAATGCCATGCAACACCTCGATCGTGCCATAGCCGGCCCGCAGATCGCGGATCGCGAGCAGGCTCAAGCGCCCGCCTCCGCGACCAGCGGCGCGCCGCCCTCGTCCCCGTCCGCGACATCGTCCTCATTGCCGAGATAGGCGTCGATCACCCGCTGATCGGCCTGGATCGCGGCCGGCGGCCCCTCGGCGATCACCGTGCCGCGGTCCATCACCACGATGCGGTCGGAGATGCCCATCACCAGCATCATGTCGTGCTCGATGAGCTGCACCGTCACGCCGAGATCGCGGATAGCGCGGATCAGCCGCGTCAGGGCGACCTTCTCGGTCGGGTTCATCCCGGCAGCCGGCTCATCCAGCAGCAGCAGGCGCGGGCGGCTCGCGAGCGCCCGGGCGATTTCCAGCCGGCGCTGGTCGCCGTACGGAAGATTGGCTGCGCGCTCGCCGGCGCGGCCGGCGAGACCGACGAAATCGAGCCAGGCCATCGCCTCCCCGTGATGCTCGTCCTCCTCGCGTCTGGCGCGCGGGAGGGAAAGCACTTGGCCGGCGATGCTGGCCCGCGCCCGGTGGTCCATGCCGACCAGCACGTTCTCGAACGCGGTCAGCTCCGGGAACAGCCTTATTCCCTGGAACGTGCGCGCGATGCCGAGATGTACCACCCGGTGCGGCGCGCGGCCGACGATCGAGCGGCCCAGCCAGGAGACGGTGCCGGAGGTGGGACGCGTGACGCCGGTGAGGCAGTTGAACACGCTCGTCTTGCCGGCGCCGTTGGGGCCGATCACGCTGAGGATTTCGCCGCGGACGACGCGGAAGCTCACGGAGGCGACGGCGGTGACGCCGCCGAACACCTTGCGCAGGTTCCGCACCTCCAGCAGCACCTCGCCCCCGCGCCCCCCTGCCTCCATGCGCGGCAGAACCTGGCGCGCCTTGTCACGGGCCGGCACCGGCGGGCGGCGCGGCCGCGCGGGCCACAGGCCTTGCGGGCGCAGCAGCATCAGCAGAATCAGCGCGATCGCGAAGCCCAGGATGCGCCAGATGTTCAGGAAGCGCAGCGCCTCGGGCAGGCCCGCGACCAGCCCGGCGCCGAGGATGACACCGGGTATGCTGCCGCGTCCACCGAGCACGACGATGATCAGGATCGTCACCGATTGCAGATAGGTGAACCCGGTCGGGTCGATCGTGCCGAAGCGCGCGGCGAACAGGCTGCCGCCGAACCCGCCGATCAGCGCGCCCATCACATAGGCCAGCAGCTTCACGAACAAGGTCGGCACGCCGACCGCCTCGGCCGCGGACTCGTCCTCGCGCAGGCTGGTCCAGGCGCGACCGAGGCGTGAGCGGCTCAGGCGGACCGCGAACAGCAGCACGATCAGCAGGAAGCCCATGCCGAGTTCATAGATCTGGCGTGGCGAGCTGATCTCCAGGCCGAGGATCGAGGGCGGGTTGATGCCGTAGATGCCGTTCGGCCCGCCGGTGATGCTGAGGTTGGTCGCGGTGATGCGCACGATCTCGCCGAAGCCGAGCGTGACGATCGCAAGATAGTCGCTGCGCAGGCGCAGCGTGGGATAGCCGATGACGACGCCGGAGGTCGCCGCGAGGCCCAGGCTCGCCGGCAACGTCGCCCAGAAGCTGAGGCCGGCGAGCGTCTCCAGCAGCGCGGTGGTGTAGGCGCCGATCGCGAAGAACGCCGCATAGCCGAGATCGAGCAGACCCGCGTAGCCGACGACGATGTTCAGCCCGAGGCCGAGGATCGCGTAGGTGATGATCGTCAGCCCAACGTCCACGATGTAGTTGTTGGCGAAGAACGGCACGGCGGCGGCCAGCGCGAACGCCGCGACGGCGGCGGCCCGGTTTGCCGTGCGCTCCATCTACATCCGCTCCACGACGCGCTCGCCGAACAGGCCGGTCGGCTTGACGGTCAGCACGGCGATCAGGATGCCGAACACGAACACGTCGGTCCACTGGGAGGAGAGATAGCCGGAAAAGAAAGCTTCCAGCAGGCCGATCAGGATGCCGCCGGCCATCGCGCCGGGGATGTTGCCGATGCCGCCCAGCACGGCGGCGGTGAAGGCGCGCAGGCCGAGCAGGAAGCCCATGAAGAAGTTGATCTGCGTATAATAGACCCCCTCCATCACCCCGGCCACCGCGGCGAGCGCGGACCCGATGAAGAACGTGAGCTGGATCACCCGTTCGACATTGATGCCCATCAGCCGCGCCGCGTCCTGATCGACCGCCAGCGCGCGCATCGCCGTGCCGACATAGGTGCGATGGACGAACACATAGAGCGCCAGCATCAGCACGAGGCTTGAGCCGATGATGCCGAGCTGCGCCCAACTGATATGCGCCGCGCCGATCGGGAAGCCGGCATTGCTGAGAATGTGCGGGTAGGTGCTGAAGCCCGGACCGTAAATGATGAGGACGCTGTTTTCCAGCGCGAGCGAAACCCCGAGCGCGGTGATCAGGATGGAGAGGCGCGGCGCGTTCAGCAGCGGCTGGTAGGCCGCGCGGTCCACGAACACGCCGAGCGCGCCGGTGAACAGCGTCGAGGCCGCAAGCGCCGCCAGGACGGCAAGCCCCCAGTGCAGGCGCGCGCCGATCAGCGGCGTAAGCACGCTCCAGCCGACGAACGCGCCCACCATGAACAGGTCGCCGTGGGCGAAGTTGATAAGCCGGATGATGCCGTAGACCATCGTGTAGCCGAGGGCGACGAGCGCGTAGAACGACCCGATCGTCAGTCCCTGGATCAACAGTTGGGCGAAAATATCCACCGGGACCGCCGGCGAACTATTGTTTCATCAGCTCCCATTTCCCGTTGTCGTTGAGCCGCGCGAAGGGGACGAACTGGTCGTTCTTGACCTCGATCACGATGTACACCGCGCGGGTGCGGTCGCCGTTCTTGTTGAAGGTGATACTGCCGGTAAGCCCGTTGTAGTCCTTGATCTTGTGCAGCGCCTCGATGATGGCCGAGGGCTTGTCGGACCCGGCATCCTTGATCGCCTGCGCGACCACGCCGATGGAGTCGTACTCATAGACCGAATAGGGGCCGGGCGGAGCGTGGAACTGCTTCTCGTATTCGGCCACGTAGCCCTTGGCCCCCGAGAGGAACTGCGCGAGCGGCGCGGTGGTGATCAGCATTCCATCGGCCGCCGGCCCGGCGGTTTTGAGCAGCACCGGTGAGTTGGTCGCGTCGCCGCCCATGAAGCGGCCCGGCATGTTGATCTGCTTCGCCTCCTTCACCATTAGCCCGGCCTCGGAGAAATAGCCTGTGTAATAGGTCACGTCGGGCTTGAGGGAGGAGACGCGGGTGAGCACCGGGGTATAGTCCATCTGCCCCGGCGTGATCGCGTTGTCATAGACGACCTCGACATGGTAGCCCTTCAGCGCCTTCACGGTGGCGTCCGCCAGCCCCTTGGCGTAGGTGGTGTTGTCATTGATGACCGCGGCGCGCTTGGCGTTCAGGAAGTTCGCCATGAAATCCGCGGCGAACGGACCCTGCTCGTCATCGCGTCCGATCACGCGCAGCACGTTGGGGTAGCCCATCTCGGTGAGCTTGGGATTGGTGGAGGCGTCGAGTACATAGGCGATGCCGGCGCGGCGCAGTGGCGTCACCTCGGGCAGCGCGGCCGAGGAGCAGTACCCGCCGGCAACCGCCACGACGCCGTTGTCGATCAGCTTCTGAGCGGCCTGCACGGCGCTCTGCGCGTCGCAGGCATCGTCCTCCGCCACGATCTCGATGTTCTTGCCCAGCACCCCGCCATTGGCGTTGATGTGCTCGGCGGCGAGCTTGGCGCCGTTCAGGATGTCCTCGCCGGCGCTCGCATAGCTGCCGGAGAGCGGCACCGGCACGCCGATCTTGATCGTGCCGCTGGCGGCGAAGGCAGGCGGCGCGGCCGGGCCGGCGGCCGTCAGCACGGCCAGAGCCACGCCGAGCGCGGTGATGGGTGTAGGGACCATTGCTTGCTCCTCGCTGCCCGTCCGGTGCAACCCTGTATTGCCTCGACCCGGAGGGCAAGCGGCCCGGGTCAGATTCTGATCAGGTCGAGCGAGGCGCGCGACAGCGGTTCGGGCGCCTGTTCGGTGACGATATAGGTCCGGCCCAGCGTCATCGCGGCGCCGTGATCAGAGTCCATCAGGATCATGTGCGCGAACAGCACCATGCCCGGTGTGAGCGCGACCGGGTTGCCGCGGTGGAACATTGGCGGGTCCATCCAACTCGGGGCGAATCTCGCCCCCAGGCTGTAGCCGCAGGCGTTCAGGCAGTGCGGCCCCATGCCGTGCGCGTCCATGACACGCGCGTGGGCGTCGAACACCTCGCCCGCGGCATGTCCCGGACGGAGCACCGCCTCGCAGGCCTCCAGCGCCTCCCGGCAGGCCGCCTGCATCCTCACATGCTCCAGGCGTGGCCGGCCGATGACGACGGTGCGCATCAAGGCGGCGTGGTAGTGGCGCCAGACGCCGGCGAACTCCAGCGTGAGCTGGTCCTCGGCGGAAAGGCGGCGGCGGCCGGACTTGTAGCGGCAAAGCAGCGCGTCCTCGCCGGAGCCGACGATGAACTCGTTGCCTGGATAATCGCCGCCGGCCGCGAGCACCGCCCCCTGCATGGCGGCGAGGATCGCGGCCTCGTCCGCGCCGGCCCGGATCTCGTTCAGGCCGGCCTCCAGCGCTCTATCGGCCAGCTTGCCGGCCTTGCGGACACAGTCCAGCTCGGCTGGGGATTTCACCGCGCGCAGGCCGTCGACCAGGCCGGAGGCGTCCTCAAGCGCGCAGAAGCCCTTCAACGCTTCCTCGACGGCGTTGCCGTGAGCATGGCTCAGCCCGTACGCGTTGGTCTCGATACCGAGGCGCCGCCCACGCGCGCCGAGGTCTTCCAACATCACCCGAAGCTGCGCGGCAGGCCGCGCGCCGGCCTCGTCGGTCCAGACGCGGACATCGGGGATGATCGAGGTGCGCCGCGCCTGCCGCAGGTCGGCGGAGCGGGTGATCAGCGCCAGCCGGCCGTCGGTGCCGAGATAGAGGCACTGGAAGAAGCAGAAGCCGAAGCTGTCATAGCCGGTGAGATAGTACATGCTCTCCTGCTGAAAGATCAGCAGGCCGTCCAGGCCGCGCGTCGCGAGCGACCGGGTGGCCGCCTCGATCCGGCGCTGGAATTCCTCGCGGGTGAAGTGCAGGGCCATCGCGCCCTCCTCGGCTTGAACCGGCGCAGTCTATGCCCCACGGTGCGCCATGCGCGACGGCGTCCACAGCTTCCATTGCATCGACGGCCATACCTGCGGCAATCCCGTGCGCTTGGTGGCGAGCGGCGGGCCCCTGTTGCGTGGGACGACCATGAGCGAGCGGCGGCAGGATTTCATGGCCCGGTTCGACTGGGTGCGCCGCGCGCTGATGTTCGAGCCGCGCGGGCATGATGTGATGTCGGGCTCGATCCTCTATCCGCCGACCCGCCCGGATTGCGACGTCGCGATCCTGTTCCTTGAGGTCTCCGGCTGCCTGCCGATGTGCGGTCACGGCACGATCGGCACCGTCACGATGGCGCTGGAGAACGGGTTGGCGGAGCCGGCCGAGGAGGGGCGGCTGGCGCTCGACACGCCTGCGGGTCGCGTGCAGGCGGAGTACCGCCGGGACGGCCGGTTCATCGAAAGCGTGCGCATCCACAACGTGCCCGCCTATCTGGCAGCGGCGGACGTGCGGGTGGACGTGCCGGAGCTTGGCGAGATCGCGCTCGATATCGCCTATGGCGGCAATTTCTACGCGATCATCGACCCACAGCCGAACTTCCCCGGAGCTGAGGCCTTGGCGGCCGACACGATCCTGCGCCTGAGCCCGGCGGTGCGGCGGCTGGTGAACCAGGCGATCGACGTCGTTCATCCGGATGACCCGACCATCCGTGGCGTGAGCCACATCCAATGGACCGGAGCGCCGCGCAGCCCTCGCGCGCATGGGCGCAACGCGGTGTTCTATGGCGAGCGCGCGATTGACCGCTCGCCCTGCGGCACCGGCACCTCGGCACGCATGGCGCAGCTTGCGGCGCGGGGGAAGCTCCGCGTCGGCCAGGAATTCGTCCACGAGAGCATCATCGGCAGCCTGTTCGAGGGGCGCGTGGAGGCCGAGGCGCGCGTCGGCGACAGGGCGGCCATCCGCACGAGCATCGCCGGTTGGGCGCGGACGCACGGCTACAACACGATCTTCGTCGATCCGCGCGACCCGTTCTGCCACGGGTTTCAGGTGGTCTAGCCCATGATCGCGTTGAGTGCGGACAGCCGCAGTGCCGGAGATGGTTGGCGACCGATTCGCTCCATGGCGACGCCACCTATTCTGCTGGCGCCATGGATGTGATCAGATCCCTACGGCGCTTCGGCAGCATGAGGTGAACG
The DNA here is from genome assembly GCA_035252035.1 of Acetobacteraceae bacterium. Lineage (GTDB taxonomy): Bacteria > Pseudomonadota > Alphaproteobacteria > Acetobacterales > Acetobacteraceae > DATFDN01. The sequence continues at coordinate 17,460 of DATFDN010000252.1, forward strand.
GCCACCGTCGCCACCACGTAGGCGCCGGCGCCCGCGAAGAAGATGAGTGTGTAGTTGTTGTGGGTGGCATCGAGAACCCGGCCCACCACGACGGCGGAAAACCCGCCCAGGATCGAGCTGACGCAGCCGCCCAGCCCGACCGCGCCGGCCACCGCGTCCTTCGGCATGGTGTCGGACACCAGGGTGAACAGGTTGGCCGAGAAGCCCTGGTGGGCCGCCATGGCCAGGCCGATCAGCAAGGTCGCGGCCCAGATCGAACCGACCGACGGCGCCAGGAAGACCGGGACCGTGCAGCAGGCGCAAGCGAGCAGCGCCAGCTTGCGGGCGGAGAAGACGCCGAGGCCGGACTTGATGAGCCGGCCCGACAGCCAGCCGCCGCCGATCGAGCCCACGTCGGTCATCAGGTAGATGACGACGAGGGGCACGCCCAACGCCAGAAGGTTGACGTGGAACTTGGAGAACAGAAAGCTGGGCACCCAGTTGTTGTAGAACCACCAGACCGGGTTGGTCAGGATCGCGCCGATGAGATAGGTCCAGGTTCCCGCGTAACGAAGCAGTTGCGCCCAGGGAATTTTCTTCGTCGGAACTTCCGGGTCGCTGTGGATGTACGCGAGTTCGGCGGCGGAGACCTTCGGGTGCTCCTCCGGTGCCCGGTACATCGCCAGCCAGAAGCCGACCCAGACGAAACCGACGGCGCCGGTGACGTAGAACGCCGCTTGCCAACCCCAGTACGACGTGACGAAGGCCGCGATCAATGGCGCCACGAGGCCGCCTATGTTGGAGCCGGAGTTGAATACGCCCGTGGCGAACGCCCGGTCCCTGACCGGGAACCACGCGGCCACCGACTTGATGCAGGTCGGGAAATTGCCGCCCTCGCCCAGGCCGAGGGCGACGCGCGCGACGGTGAAGCCGGCGACCGAGGCGACCAGGCCGTGCGCGGTGGAGGCCGCGCACCAAATCATCGCCGCGACCGCGAGGCCGATTCGCACGCCCACCTTGTCGGTGAAGGCGCCCATGCCGGCGTAACCCGCCGCGTAAGCCATGCTGAAGGCGAAGACGATGCTGCCGTACTCACTCTCACTGAAATGCAGATCGCCCTGGATGGTCGGCTTCAGCACCCCGAGCAGGTTGCGATCCATGTAGTTGATCGTCGTGATGACGAAGAGCAATCCGATGATCACCCACCTGTAGTGCCCGGCGGGCGCGGCGGCGGTGTCGCGCGGCCGGGCGACATGTGGTTCCGGCATGTGGTCCTCCCGATCAGGGTTCTTGCAATCAGGCGCTCTAGGGCAAGCCAGCGTCGTGAGTGGCAGCGCAACGGGCGGAAATTGGCAAGCCCTATGGCGGTCCCTTGCTCCGGGTCGGTTAGATGAGGGGCAAGCTGCGTGCGCAGGCCTCCAGGATCTCCTGTTCCGGCCGGCTCCACCAGGGATTTGAGAAGATTTCTACCTCGACGAACCCTTCGAAGCCCGCCGCCTCGACGAGTGAGCGTATGCCGCTCAGGTCGATCACGCCGTCCCCCATCATGCCGCGATCGAGCAGCGGATCCTTGGTGGGCACCAGCCAGTCGCACACGTGGAAGGCGGCGATCCGCCCCTTCCGGCCGGCCTCCGCGATGCCGTCGGCCAGCTTCCAGTCCCACCAGACATGATAGACATCGATGGCGGTTGCCACCCCGCCATGTCCTTCGGGGTCGAGTTCATCGCAGATGGCAAGCGCCTCGGCCAGGCTTGTGACGCAAGATCGATCGCCAGCGTACATCGGATGCATCGGCTCCACGGCCAAGGCGACCCCGATGCGCCTGGCATGGTCGAGCAAAAGTGACAAGCCTTCCAGCACCTGCGCGCGCGCCGAAGCCAGGCCCTT
>DATFDN010000253.1:0-32928 GCA_035252035.1 Acetobacteraceae bacterium
TGAAAGTGTCGGCGAACAATACCACTTCGGGACCGTTTTCCGGGCCAAAGACGGTGCCATCCGGCGCGAAGACATCCCGCCGCCATTCCGGCAGGTCACGGCGCGCGCTGAAACCGGCGGTCTTTTCCAGCGCCCAGCGCAAAAGTTTGCTCTTGTTGCGCAGATTGACGAACGGAGCGAAGGTTGCCGCCGCACTTGCGTAATACGGCAGATAGCCGACCAGCCGGTTGCGCAGCGTCAGGCCGTGTTTTTTGACGCGGGCCGCCAGCACCTCGATCTTCATCTTCGCCATGTCAACGCCGGTCGGGCACTCCCGCCGGCACGCCTTGCACGAGACGCAGAGCTTCAGCGCATCGGCGACCGCGTCGGAGGCCATCGCGGCGGGGCCGAGCTGGCCCGTCATCGCCAGGCGCAGCGTGTTGGCGCGGCCGCGCGTCAGGTGCTCCTCATCGCGGGTCACGCGGTAGCTGGGACACATCACCCCAGCGTCGAACGCGCGGCAGGTTCCGTTGTTGTTGCACATCTCGACGGCCCCGAGCATCCCGCCCGGATGGTCCGACCAGTCGAGCTTGGGCAGGAAGTCAGGGGCAGCCGCGTAGCCGGGCGGGTAGCGGAACAGCGTACGGTCATCCATGCGCGGCGGGCGGACGATACGACGGGGATTGAGCAAACCGCTTGGGTCGAACTCGTCCTTCACCTGTTCGAAGGCGCGCACGAGGCGCGGTCCGAACATGCTGGCGTGGAACTCGCTGCGCACGATGCCGTCGCCGTGCTCGCCGCTGTGCGAGCCTTTGTACTCGCGCACCAGGGCGAAGCATTCCTCGGCGACGGCGCGCATGGTGGCGATGTCGGCGGGGCTCTTCATATTCAGCACCGGGCGGACATGCAGGCAGCCGACCGAGGCGTGGGCGTACCAGGTGCCCTTGGTGCCGTGCCGGGCGAACACCGCGTTCAGCCGCTCGGTGTAGTCGGCCAAATCCTCCAGCCGCACCGCGCAATCCTCGATGAACGAGACCGGCTTCGCATCGCCCTTCATCGACATCATGATGTTCAGGCCCGCCTCGCGCACCGCCGCGATATCCGCCTGGAACGCGGCATCCGTCGCACGCACCATCGCGCCGGGGTGCCCGAGATCGCCCATCAGTGCCTCGAGATCCGCGAGCTTGGCGAGCAGAGGCGCGTCGTCGTGGCCGTGGAACTCCACGATCAGCAGGCTGTCCGGCTCGCCGATGAGCATCCGCTCGATCGTCGGACGGTAGATCGCGATCCCCCGCCCAAGGTCGATCATGGTGCGGTCCACCAGCTCCACCGCCTCGGGGTCGAGCGCGACGATGTGCCGCGTCGCCTCCATCGCCGCGCGAAAGGTCGGGAACTGGCAGATGCCGAGCACCTTGCGCGGCTTGATCGGGTGCAAGGTCAGCTCGATCGCGGCGGAGAGGGCGAGCGTGCCCTCCGATCCCACCAGCAGGCGGGCGAGATTGGGGTATGGGCCGGTGAGCGCATCGAGGTTGTAGCCGCCGACCCGGCGCAGCAGCTTGGGGAAACGCGCAACGATCTCCTCGGCCTCGGCAGCCCCGAGCGCGCGCAAGCGCTGGACCAGTTCGGCGATCCGCGCCGGCATCACGGCATTGTCCGGCACCGCCCCGAAGCGGTACCGCGTGCCATCGGCCAAAAGCGCATCGATCGCGCGCACGTTGTCGGCCATCAGCCCATAGCGGATCGACTTCGCCCCGCAGGAATTGTTGCCTGCCATGCCGCCGATAGTGCAGCGGGCGTGGGTGGACGGATCAACCGGGAAGAACAGCCCGTGCGGGCGCAAGGCCGCGTTCAGGTGCGACAGCACGATCCCCGGCTCGACCAGCGCAAGGCGCGACTCCGCATCGATGGCCAGCACGCGCCGCAAGTACTTGCTGAAATCGAGGACGACCGCGCGGTTGACCGTCTGTCCGCATTGGCTGGTGCCGCCGCCGCGCGCCAGCACCGGCACGCCCTCCTCGCGCGCCAGCGCGAGCGTTGCCGCCACGTCGTCAATGCTGCGCGGCACCACCACACCAAGGGGCTCGACCTGGTAGATCGACGCGTCAGTGGCGTATCGGCCCCGGCTGGCGGCGTCGAACAGCACCTCCCCGCGCAACTCGCGGGAGAGGCGGGCCGCGAACCGCGTGTCGCCTGGCTGCATCGCGGCGCTCACTTCATGATCCCTCCAGTGATTTTCGGAGACTGGTTAGCAAGTTGGGCCGGCCTCGGCCACGCGGGCCGGGCGAGCGCCGCTTCACTTTCAGCGCAACGACCATCCATAACGCCTGAGCACGAGCAAGTACCTGATCGGCATTCGCGCCACCGCTGCCGCTTCACGCTGGCGGCAAACTAGGCTTCTTGACCATCGCCCGCAACTTGGCGCACCGTGCTCAAAAGCGCCGTCAGGTTAGCTATCGTGGGGGAGTACAGGATGCCCATCTCACGTCGAGCGTTGCTCGGCGCTGCTGGCGTTGTCGCCTCCGTGCCGATGATCCGGGCCAAGGCGCAGCCGCTGCGGCATACGATCCGCATTGGCGTGCTCAACGATCTTTCCGGCCCGTATCGTGACATCACCGGGGAGACCTCCGTGATCTGCGCGCGTCAGGCGGTGGCCGATTTCGGCGCCTCCGGAAGCGCCTTCGACGCCGAGATCATCAGCGGCGACCATCGGAACGACCCGAAACTCGGCGTTGACATCGCCCGCCGTTGGATCGAGCAGGACGGAGTCGATGTGATCGCCGACGTCCCGAATTCCAGCGTGGCCCTGGCCGTCAGCGGCCTCTGCCGGGAGAAGGACAAGATTCTGCTCGACGCGAGCGCGACCGCCGTCACCCTGACCGGTGCGCAATGCAGTCCCACCACGATCGTCTGGAGCTTCAACACGTACCTGGCGGCACGGTCCACCGGGGGCGCCGTGGTCAAGGCGGGCGGCAACACCTGGTACATACTGGGGCCTGACTACCTGTTCGGCCGCTCCCTGGACGAGCAGACCGAAAACGCCGTCAGGCGCTTCGGCGGCGAGGTTCTGGGCCGCTATCTTTATCCGTTCCCGGGAACCTACGATTTCTCGCGCTATCTGCAACAGGCGGTGGCGAGCGGCGCCAAGGTCATCGGCCTCGCGAATACCGGCTTCGAGGCGCTGAACTGCGTGGCCCAGGCGGCGGATCTCGGATTGCACCAGATAGGGGTGCGGATCGCGCCGTTGCAAATGTTCATCACGGATGTACATGCGCTCGGGCCGCGCCTCGCCGGCGGCCTCTTCGTCACCGAGACGTTCTACTGGGATCTGAACGATCGGACTCGCGCTTTCACCGCCCGTGTCCGCCCAAGGACGCCCGCCAACCTGCCGAACTCACTTCAGGCCAGCGCCTATTCAAGCGTGCTCCACTATCTCAAGACCGTCGCGGCGATGGGGGTGGCGGAAGCCAAGAAGAGCGGTGCCGCGACGGTCGCGCGCATGAAGCAGATGCCGACCGACGACGACGCATTCGGCAAGGGCAGCATCGCCGCGAATGGGCGCGGCATGTTCCCGGCCTACCTCTTCCAGGTGAAGACGGCGGAGGAGAGCCGAGACCCGTGGGACGTTTATAAGCTAGTCTCGACCACGCCGGCGGAGGAGACGGTGATGCCGCTCGACCAGACCGGGTGCAAGCTCAGCCAAAGCTGATCCGGCCGCGCGATCGGTCGGGGACGGGAGCCAGGGCCGACCAGGGATTGCCGGGCCTCCCGAGCACCGTCATGCTGGGAGCATGATCCAGACCTATCACGCTGGCCGTCATTTCCTACAGATCCCCGGTCCGACCAATGTGCCAGACCGGGTGCTGCGCGCCATCGACCAGCCGACCATGGACCATCGCGGCCCCGCCTTCGGCCGTTTGGGGCGCGAACTGCTGGGCAAGCTCCGCGCGGTCTTCAAGACAAGCGGCCCAGTGGTGATCTACCCCGCCTCGGGCACCGGCGCGTGGGAGGCGGCGCTCGTCAACACGCTCTCGCCCGGCGACACGGTGCTGATGTGCCGCACCGGATGGTTCGCGACGCTGTGGCGCGAGATGGCGGAGCGGCTCGGCCTGGCGCCGGAGTTGATCGAAACCGATTGGCGGCGCGGCGCCGATGTCCCGGCCATTGCCGAGGCTCTGTCAAGGGACACCGCGCATCGCATCAAGGCAGTCTGCGTGGTCCACAACGAAACCTCGACGGGCTGCGCCAGCCATATCGACGAGGTGCGCCAAGCCTTGGACCACGCGCGGCATCCCGCGCTGCTGCTGGTGGACACGATCTCCTCGCTCGCCTCGATCGACTACCGCCACGACGAATGGGGGGTGGACGTCACCGTCGCCGGCTCGCAGAAAGGGCTGATGCTGCCGCCTGGGCTGTCCTTCAACGCCATCAGCGCCAAGGCGCTCGCGGCGGCCGAGGCGGCGCGCCTGCCGCGCAGCTACTGGGACTGGCGGCCGATGCTGGCGGCCAACGAGACCGGGTATTTCCCTTACACGCCCGGCACCAACCTTCTCTACGGCCTCGATGAGGCGGTCTCGATGCTGCTTGAGGAGGGCTTGCCCAACGTGTTCGCCCGCCACGACCGCCACGCCGAGGCGACGCGCCGGGCGGTGCGGACATGGGGGCTGGAGATCCAGTGCGCCGAGCCACGCGACTACTCCGCCTCGCTCACGGCAGTCCGGGTGCCGGAGGGGCACAGCGCGGACGCGCTGCGCGCCGTGATCCTCGACAAGTTCAACATGAGCCTGGGCAACGGGCTCGGCATCCTCAAGGACCGCGTATTCCGCATCGGGCACCTGGGCGACTTCGGCGACCTGCAACTGATTGGCACGCTGGGCGGGGTGGAGATGGGACTGCGCGCCGCCGGGGTGCCACACCGGCCAGGGGGCACGCAGGCCGCGATGGATTACCTCGCCGGCAATGCCTGAGCCGCGCGACACGGGGAGGAGCACATGATCGAGGTTTGGACCTGGCCGACGCCAAATGGCCACAAGGTGCATATCGCTCTGGAGGAGCTCGACATCCCGTACAAGGTGGTCCCGGTGAACATCGGCCAGGGCGACCAGTTCAAGCCCGAGTTCCTGGCGATCACGCCCAACCACCGCATCCCCGCCATCGTCGATCCCAACGGCCCCGATGGCAAGGAGCTGCGCCTGTTCGAATCCGGCGCCATCCTGATCTACCTGGCGGAGAAATCCGGTGGCAGGCTGATCCCCGCCGATCCGGCGGGGCGCTATACATGCCTGCAATGGATCATGTTCCAGATGGGCGGCGTCGGGCCGATGTTCGGGCAATACAACCATTTCGCCGCCTACGCGCCCGAAAAGATCCCGTACGCGATCGAACGCTACACGAACGAGGTGAAGCGGCTGCACCGCGTGCTGGACAAGCGGCTCGGCGCGGCACCCTATCTCGCGGGCGGCGAGTACAGCATGGCCGACATTTGCACGTTCCCGTGGGTCCGCAACCCGGACCGGCGCGGCATCGATCTCGCCGACTACCCGAACGTCAAGCGCTGGCACGACGCCATCGCCGCGCGCCCGGCCGTGCAACGGGGCGTTCAGGTTCTGGCCGAGCATCAACGGAAAGGTCCAATGACCGACGCGGAAAAGGAGCAGCTCTTCGGGAAGACCCAGTTCACTCCCCGCTGAGCGCCCGGCCTCCGCGGGGCTCTGGCCCGGCATTCACCAACCAGCAGCCCAGCGAGGCCACCACCAGGCCCAGTATGGCGAGCGGACGCAACCGCTCGCCCAGGAAGATCCAGCCCAACACTGCGGCCGTTCCGGGGATGAGGTAGAAATTGGCCGTCGTCCGCGCCACGGTGCCGCGCGTGAGCATGAAGAAATACAGCGCCATCCCGCCGAGCGAGACGGCGATCGTGTTCCAGGCGATGGCGGCGACGGTGGTCGCGGTCCAGTCGGCGCGCGGCGTTTCCAGGGTGGCCGCGCCCAAGGCGCTGACCAGGGCGGCGGCCAGGAATTGCGCGGTCGCACCCGGCAGTGCCGGCACCCCACGGCAGAAGCGGCCGAAATAGAGCGTTCCGGCAACAAGCCCCAACACGCCGACGAATGCCAGCGACACTCCTTCGAGCCGGGGCACGCTTTCGAAGGCGGCAAGCCCGACCACCAGCGCCACGCCGGTCACACCCAAGGCGAGGCCGAGCCACTGTCCAGGTCTTAGCCGCTCGCCGAGCAGCAGGACGCCGAGCACGGCGGTCATCAGCGGCGTGAGCGATTGCACCAGGGCGACGTGCGCGGCGGGCACCAGCAGGAAGCCCACGTGCGGCGCCATGAGGCCAACCGCGTTGATAAGCGCGCCGGCGATCGCGCAATGCGCCCAGAGCCACCCGCCCAGGGGACGCCAGGACCGGCGCAACAGCGCCATCAACAGAACCAGCACCAGCGCGCAAATGGACAATCTGATCGCGACGAACAACAAGGGGCTGAGATGCCTCAGCCCCGTCTTCGCCGCAACGAAAGAGGAGCTCCACAGCAGAACGAAACCGAGCGGCGCGAGATGGGCCAGCGAGGGCACCCGTCTCCGCGAGGGACGCGCATCCGGTCCGAGGCGGCTTTGCCCGAGGGACGGGTCCATCATTTTTGGGAGAATTCGACGCAAAATCTGGTATAGCTACCGGGGTAGGGCGACCAGTATGACCGCGCGCATACTCATTGTCGATGATGTTCCGGCCAATGTCCGCCTGCTCGAGGCAAAGCTGGCCGCCGAGTATTACCAGGTCGCGGCGGCGCGCGATGGGGTGGAGGCGCTGGCCTTGGCCCGGCGCTGGCAGCCCGACCTGATCCTGCTAGATGTCATGATGCCCGGCATGGATGGATTGGAGTGCTGCCGGCGTCTCAAAAGGGATGCCGACACGGCGCATATCCCGGTCATCATGGTTACGGCGCTGCACGCGCTCGCCGAGCGCATGGCCGCGCTGGAGCTGGGGGCGGACGACTTCCTCACGAAGCCGGTGGAAATCGGCACCTTGATGGCGCGCGTGCGGAGCCTGGTGCGACTCAAGCGCCTCCTCGACGAATGGCGCGCGCGCTGCGGCACGGCAAGGGCACTCGGGCTGGACGACGGGTGCGAGGAGCCTCCAGCGGCAATGGGAGCGTGCGCGCTCGTGGTAACGGACGACGAGGCGCAAGCCGGGCTTGCTTTGCGTGCCCTGGAGCACGAAGGCATCATGGCGCGGCAGGACCGCTCGGGAGTGGAACTGGCGGCCGATGGCGGGGGGCTTGACCTCGTGGTGCTCAGCCTATCGCTGAGGAGCGACGATCCGCTGCGGCTCGCCTCTCGCCTTCGCGCCGCCGAGGGCACCCAGCATGTGCCACTGCTGCTGATCGCGGATCCGGACCAGCCTGGCCTCAGCCTGCGCGCCTTCGAGCTTGGCGCGAATGATTGGGTGTCTGAGCCGATCTGCGAAAACGAGTTGCGCGTGCGCGCGCGAAATCAGGTGCGCCGGAAGCGCTACCAGGACCGGCTGCGCGCCGAGCTCGGCCATGCCTTGGAACTCGCCGCGACCGACCCGCTGACCGGCCTCTATAACCGCCGCTATCTCATCCACCACCTGCGTGGCCTCCTGCGCGCCACTCCACCGGGAGACGTGTCTCTGCTGATGATCGACGTGGACCGGTTCAAGCACCTCAACGATGCGTTGGGTCATGTGATCGGCGATCGCGCCTTGCAGGCCGTCGCGGCGACTCTGCGCGGCAACACCCGCGCCTTTGACACACTCTCTCGCATCGGGGGCGAGGAGTTCGTCGTGGTCATGCCGGGAACCAGCGCCGCCGAGGCAACCGCGGCAGCGGAGCGGCTGCGACAGGCGGTGGAGGATTTGGACGGCGACTTCAACCAAGGCCGGCTAGGAGGTCTCACCGTGAGCATCGGCATTGCCCGCAGCAGCCACTCTGCGGAGCCAGACGCCCTGCTCAGGGCCGCCGATGCCGCGTTATACGAAGCCAAGCGCGCCGGCCGCAACCGCATCCATTTCGCGGAAGGAACGCCGGATCGTTCCCTCGTGCTAGCCGAGTGCCGGAAAGCCGCTACTTGATCTTGGCCTCGCGAAATAGGACGTGCTTGCGCGCGACAGGATCGTATTTCTTGAGCTCAAGCTTGCTGGTCTGAGTACGTGCATTCTTTTTAGTGACGTAGAAATACCCCGTGTCCGCGGTGGACACGAGCTTGATTTGAACTGTGTTCGCCTTCGCCATTGCTTGTTCCTCGTCAGCTTAGACAATGCGCATAGAGTGCTTCTGGGTCAAGGGTTCCGGGCCAGCCGCCATTGCCTCGGCCTTCCCCTATCCTGCCCGCGGCTCGCCGACATCGATCCAGCCGATATTGCCGTCTGGGCGCCGATAAATAACGTTCAGTTCACCCGTTGCGCTGTTGCGGAACATCAGCACGGATTGATCGGCCAAGTCCATCCGCATCACCGCCTCTCCCACCGAGAGGCAACTGATTTCAGTCGGCTGTTCGGCGATTATCGTTGCAAAGGCGGTAACTTCCTGGCCGGAGGCTCCCGCCCTGTCCGCGCCGTCGCCCTCCTGATGCAGGATATATTGCCGTGCCAGCTCGGGGCGGGCGCGGTTGGCGAGGTCGCGCGCGTGCTCGTTCACCCGGCGCCGGTAGCGGCGAAGCCGCTTGGCGATGTGCTCGGCCGCATCGTCGAACGCGGTGGGCGCGTCGGCCGCCTCGCCCTCGCCGCGCAGGCTCAAGCCACGGCCGGCATGAAGGTTGATGTCACAGGTGAAAAAGCTGCGGGCGCGGCTGAACGTGACCTGGGCGTCCAGCGCGCGATCGAAATACTTTCGGGCAATGCCCTCCAGATGGGTCTCGACCCGTGTGCGCAGCGCGTCGGACAGATCGACCTGCTTGCCGGACACCTTGATCTCCATCAGCCCCTCCGAGGTCGCCCCCCGCCCAGCGGGCCGACAGGGGCATGTCAGGCCGTCGCCGCTTTCTCCCTTTTGCGCTGGGTCGAGTTCGGAATGCGCAGCGCTTCCCGGTATTTGGCCACGGTCCGGCGGGCGATGTCCACGCCCTCCCCCCGCAGCGCCTCCACGATCGCGTCATCTGACAACACCCGCTCCGGGTGCTCGGCCAGGATCAGCGCCCGGATTCGATGCCGCACCGCCTCGGCGCTGTGCGCTAACCCCCCATCGGTGCGCGCGATGGCGGGAGTGAAGAAATACTTCAGTTCGAACAATCCGCGCGGCGTGGCGATGTATTTGTTGGCCGTCACTCGGCTGATCGTGCTCTCGTGCAAATCCACCGCTTCGGCGATGTCGCGCAGGATCAGCGGCCGCAGATACTCGACGCCGTGGCGCAAGAAGCCGTCCTGCTGGCGCATGATCTCGGTCGCAACCCTCAGGATCGTCTGCGTGCGCTGCTCCAGGGACTTGACCAGCCAGTTGGCATTGGCGAGGTGCTCGGTGAGAAAGCCGCGCTCCTCCTTGGCCGAGCGGGGCGCGATCCGCGCGAAGAATCGCTGGTTGACCAGCACGCGCGGCAGCGTCTGCGGATTCAGCTCCAGAATCCATCCCCCTCCAGGCGCGGCGCGCATCAGGATGTCGGGAACCACCGCCCGCACCGGCTCGCTCTCCCAGCTTGCCCCCGGCTTGGGATCGAGGGCGCGGATCTCGGTGATCATGTCCGCCAGATCCTCGGCATCGACGCCGCACACCGCCATGAGCTGGCGCAGTTCACGACGCCCCAAGAGATCAAGGTGGTCGAGCAGGGCCTGCATCGCTGGATCGAGCCGGTCGCGCTCCGCGAGCTGCGCGGACAGGCACTCCCGCAAATCGCGCGCGAACAGGCCGGTCGGATCGAAGCGCATCATACGCGCGCGCACTGCCTCGACGCGCGCGACCGGCACGCCCATCGCCCCGGCAATCGCCTCGGGCGCGGCGGTCAGCCGGCCAGCCGGGCATAACAACGCGATCAGGTGCGCCCCAATCATGCGCTCCACGGGATCGGCGAAGCCAAGGCGGAGCTGCTCGCCCAGATGCTCGCGCAGCGGCCGGCGCAAGGCCGGCATGTCCTCGATCCCGCGCTCGTCGTCGGCGAAGTCATGCGCGGCGCCGCGCCGCCCGAAGCCATGCCCGTCCGAGGCGCCGCCGGGGTCATAGGGCTCGGCGTGCTCGGCATCCAGCGGCTCGGCGTTCCCGTCTGGCAGCATCTCGGACCGGGCCATTTCGGCGGAATCGGGTTCGTGATCGGCGAGGGCCGGGCGCTGGCCCAGGGCGACTTGTTCGGCGCCTGCGCCCTCTCCCGCCTCGTCGCGCTCCAGAAGCGGATTGCGCTCCAATTCCTGATCGACGAACGCGCTGATTTCCAGGTTGGAATATTGCAGGAGCTTGATGGCTTGCCGCAGCTGCGGCGTCATCACCAGCGACTGGCTTTGCCGAAGGTCGAGGCGCGGGCCGATCGCCATGCGCGTGTCCTGGAGTCGTTAGAGGCTGAAGCGCTCGCCCAGGTAGACGCGGCGAACGCCCTCGTGAGCAACGACTTCGTTCGGACGCCCTTCCATTAACACCTGGCCATCGTGCATGATGTAGGCGCGGTCGATGATTTCCAGCGTCTCGCGGACATTGTGATCGGTGATGAGCACCCCGATGCCGCGATGCTTCAGATGGGAGACGAGATCGCGGATCTCGCCCACCGCGATCGGGTCGATACCGGCCAGCGGCTCGTCAAGCAGGATATAGGCGGGCTGGGTGGCGAGTGCGCGGGCGATCTCGACGCGCCGCCGTTCCCCGCCTGACAGCGCGAGCGCCGGCGTCCGCCGCAAGTGGCCGATGCCGAACTCGGCCAGAAGCTCGTCAAGCATTTGATCGCGCCGGTCACGGTCGGGCTCAACGACCTCAAGCGCGGCCATGATGTTGCGCTCCACGTTCAGGCCACGGAACACGCTCGCTTCCTGCGGCAGGTAGCCGACGCCAAGCCGCGCGCGGCGATACATCGGCAATTGGGTGATGTCGGCGCCGTCCAGCTTGATCGATCCGGTATCCGGGCGCACCAGGCCCACGATCATGTAGAAGGTCGTCGTCTTGCCGGCCCCGTTGGGGCCGAGAAGCCCCACCGCTTCCCCCCGGTGCAGCGTCACGGAAACATTTCGCACCACCGGGCGCTTGTTGTAGGTCTTGCCCAAGCCGCCCGCGACGAGCCCGCCGGCCCCGGCCAGCACGCGCAGCCCGCCCTCGCGCATGGCGTTCATCGCTTCCCCCCTGGCGCGTGCCCCGGCGTGGCTTTCGAGGCGGGGTTGGCAGGCGCGGGGCCTTGCGTCTCGTTCGGCACGATCAGGCCTTCCACGCGGCCGCGTGGCGCGGCGATCAAGCGCGAAATGCCGGTTTTCAGGTTCACCTCGGCTTCCGATCCCTCAAGCTGGTTCTGCCCCCGCGTTATCCGCACGCGATCGACCAGCACGGCGATGCCGGTCTCGGGCACGTACACCCCGCGCCCGCCTGTCACCACATCCGTCGGCGTGCTCACCACGACATGGCCGAAGGCTTCCACTTTTTGCAGCTTGCCGGTCGCGCCTAGCGGGTCGTCATCGGCCTGCGACACGTGTTGCGGCGTCCCGTCAGGCTGGCCGCGGGCGTCGCTTTGGCCACTTGTATAGGCCACCAGCACATCGGCCGCGATCCGCCGCTGGTCCTTGGTGAGCACCACCGCATTCCCGCGCGCGACCGCCATGTGCTTGGCCGACCAGTATTCCAGGTCGTCGCGCGCGGTCAGCACGTCGTTGGGCGTCGTCAGACGGAGATCGCCGCCGGTCATGACCATGACCGCGCGATCGAGGTCATACATGGCCTTGTCGCCCTGGGCGCGATCTGTCGGCGTGGTGATGACGACGTGGCCCTCGGCCTCCAGGCGGTAGATCTCGTTGCCCCCCTCATCCGCCCCGGTGACGTCCAGAGGCCCGGCGGCGGCTTTCGTGGCGGGCGGCGCGGCACCCGGCGGCGCCGGGGCGGCGCCTTCCGCCTTCTTCCGATAAAAGGCGATCAGCCGATCGGCGGTGACGGTGACGTTCTGGCGCACCGCTCGTGCGTCGCCGGTCGCGATCACCTTATGTTCCTGCTGCAACCACTCGATGCCGTCGCGCGAGCTGATCGCGACCGGCCCGCCATGCGAGAAGTCGATCCCCTGCGCACCGGCCGAAGCCACGGCGAGGCAGGACAGCGCGGCGCCAAACACGCCTGACAGCGCCGCGTGGCGCCTCCCGCCCTTCATGGTCCGTCGGCGCCGTTGAGCAGCAGGTGCGAGGGGCCGGCGAAGAAGATCTGCTCGCCTTTGTCTGTCGCCGTGAACCCGCCCGCCGCGTCCAGGCGGCCGAACGGCCCCTCGGCATGGACCGGTTCCGCGCCGGCTGCGGCCCCATTCTTCAGATCCAGCGCGGCGCTTGCGGTAATCATGGTCGTTCCGTCATCGCGATAGAGCGTCACGTCGTGCGAGAGATCAAGCGCGTTGTCTGGCCGGCGATACACGCCCTGCCGGGCTTGCAGCATCAGCCACGTGCCGTTTTGTAAGATGATATCCCCCTTGGGGTCGGTGAGATCCAGCCGGTTCTCGCCCGCCTGCCGCGCCGTGGACGCGGTGAGGGTGTAGGGCCGCCCGCGCTCGTCGATGCTACGGTAGCGCGCACCCTTGATGATCGCGCCCTGCACCTTGGCCAATGATTGCGCCGCGGCCCGCGCGCGCCCAACCTCGCCCTGCCACTCCGGCCAGACCGCCAGGGTCGCCAGCAGCGTCAAGGCCAGCGCCGGCAACGCGAGCTTGGCCCCGCGTATCATCAGCCGCCGGCGCGCGAGCCTGCCGGGCGAGGGCAGCCGGCGCGCGCGGACCACCGGGCCTATGCTCGGGCGGTCCGCTGGGCGTTGCGCCGCCGGGACAGGGGCGAGTTTCATGCCACACCCGCGCGCAGCAGATCGTGGACATGAAGGATGCCGACAGGCCGGCCGTCGCGGTCCACCACGAACAGGGCCGTGATCGGCCGCTCCCGCGCGTTCATGACATGCAGGGCTTCGGCGGCGAGCGCATCGGCCATGATCGTGCGCGGGTCCGGCGTCATGATCTCCCCGACCCGCCGGGCGAGCAAGTCCGGCCCCATGTGGCGGCGCAGGTCGCCGTCGGTGATGATGCCGACCAACCGCCCGGCCGCCTCGGTCACGCCAAGGCAGCCGAACCGCTTCTCCGTCATGCGAAGCAACGCCTGGTGCATGGGCAGCTCAGGAGGCGCGAGAGGCATTTCGTTGCCTTCGTGCATCAGCTCGCCCACGCGCCGCAGCCGCGCGCCCAGCCGGCCGCCTGGGTGAAACCGGCCGAAATCGGCGGCGGTGAAGCCGCGCCGGGTGAGCAGCGCCACCGCCAAGGCGTCGCCCAGCGCCATCTGCATCACCGTGCTGGTGGTGGGCGCGAGCCCCATAGGACATGCCTCTGCGGCCTGTGGCAGCAGCAGCACGGCATCGGCCGCTTTGGCGAGCGCCGAGCCGCGCCGCGCCGTGACGGCCACAATCGGCAGGGCGAAGCGGCGCGCATGGGCCACGATATCGGCAAGCTCCGGAGTCTCGCCGGAGTTGGAGAGGGCGAGCACGACGTCACCCCCGACGATCATGCCCAAATCGCCGTGCGAAGCCTCCGCCGGGTGGACGAATAGCGCCGGTGTTCCGGTCGAGGCGAGGGTCGCGGCCAGTTTGCGGGCGACGTGACCTGACTTGCCCATTCCCGAGACGACGATCCGCCCCGATGCGCCGGCCAGAATTTCCACGGCCCTCGCGAAGCTCTCATCCAGGGCGGCGGCAAGGGCGCGCAAGGCCTGTGCTTCCGTGCCGAGGACGGCACGCGCAACATCCAGGTCGGCGCACAGCGTAGCGAGCGCGGCAGGCATCGTCCTTCCCATCCCCCTTCATCCTTTGGCTTAGGCCAGCGGCGCGGGTCGGGTCAATCGAAGAGAGACAAATGGACAAAAACCATGCCAAACCTGAACAAGGTGTTAATGCGCGAAAATATCCGGCTCCTCGTACCCCAGCAGGTCGAGCCGCGCGCGGGTGGGCAGGAACGCGAAGCACGACTCGGCCAGATCGCGCCGCCCCTCACGGACCAGCAATGCCTCCAAGCGCGCCCAGAGGGCGTGCAGGTGCAGGACATCGGAGGCGGCGTAGGTGAGCTGCTCGGCCGACAGCTCCGGCGCCCCCCAATCCGAAGTTTGTTGCTGCTTGCTGATTTCGATGCCGAGCAATTCCCGGCAGAGATCGCGCAGCCCGTGCCGGTCGGTGAAGGTGCGGACCAGCTTGGCGGCGATCTTGGTGCAGCGGACCGGCGCCACGTCGATTCCTAGGCTGTGCTGTAGCACCGCCACGTCGAAGCGCGCGAAGTGCATGAGCTTGACCGTCTCGGGATCGGCGAGGAGACACGCCAGATTCGGGCAATCGAAGCCGCGCCCGCCGAGCGAGGGAGGGCGGAGCTGCACCAGATGCGCCACACCGTCGCCCGCCGAAAGCTGCACCAGGCAGAGCCGGTCGCGATGCGGGTTGAGCCCCATCGTCTCGGTATCCACCGCCACCACGGGTCCGAGGGCAAGCCCATCGGGAAGGTCGTCGCGGTAGGTATGGATCGTGGCGCCGGGCATGAACTGGGTGGTGCTGCTCATGCCGGTGGTGCCGTTATTGGTGCCCAGGAGAAGACTCGAACTTCCACGACCTCGCGGCCACAGGTACCTGAAACCTGCGCGTCTACCAATTCCGCCACCTGGGCAGGGGCTTTCGGGCACTTCGCCAAGGCGCGCGATTTAGACGCGCCGTGCCCCGGCGTCAACGGGATTGCGGGGCCGAGCCGGGCGGCGGCTGGGAATCGGGCGGGCGCCTCTCTATTGTCGCTCCATGCTCCAGATCCAGACCTTCGATGCGCGCGCCGGCGGCAACGTGTTCTACAAGGCGCTATCCCATCCACTCGCCGCCGAAGGGGTCGCCCGACTTTACGGCAAGCTGGAGACCGCCGGCGGCAAGGTGGCGCTGTACGACCCTGACGGCATCGCCGAGGCCTTGCTGTCGCTCTATCCCGAGGCGCCGGGCCTGGACTCGCTTTACGTCCATGACGTGCAGGCGGTCGGGCAGCTTCGGGCCGGGTTGCCGGCACGGCCGATCACCGAGCTGGCCCGGTCGGAGGCGGCCACGGTCTTCACCGTCGCCTTCGATGCCGGGCGCATCGTCGAGCGCATCCGGCCGTTCCTGCCGCGCGGCGCGCTTGTGGTCACGCTGGATGAGGCGCGGCTGCCCCCGGCGCTGCTGACCAACCCGGCGCGCTATCTCGACCGGCTGAACTTCGCGACCAATTTCGCCTTCTTCCGGGACCAGGACGGGCTCTCGACCCGGCTGGTCTCGGCCAATTACTGGGCGGGCTACGGCGCGCGCGCCGTGCGCCTGTGGCTGCGGCTGTTCGATGCCGCGGGAACGGCGATCGCGACCTGGGAGGAGGAGCTGCCGGAGGGACCAGGCGGATTCGCGATCGATAGCCGCGCCGTGCGTGCGCGCTTCAACCTGCCCGCGTTCACCGGCCAGCTTTTCCTGCACGCTGTCGGCGCGACCGGCCACGATGTCGTCAAGTACGCCCTGGATACGTACGACTCCGCTGGCGGCCCGTCGCTCTCCTGCACGCATGACGCGAATGCCTGGCCATCGGACCGCTACGCCGGCCTGCCGGCGCCGCGCGCGGACGAGCGCGTGATCCTATGGGTGCAGAACAGCCACGCGGCGCCCATTCCGCCCGGCGCGATGGCCCTCGACCGCATGGGCGCGGAGCGGCCGGTGGCGCTCGACCGCGCGATCGGCCCCTTCGCCACGGTGGCGCTGGACGTGGGCGAGATGCTGGAGGGAGTGCGCTGGCCGGCCCAGGTCGAGCTGCGCGCCGGGCGCCATGTCGTGCGCCCGCGCTACGAGGTGGTGCGCGGCGGGCGGACTCGCATCGCGCACGTGAACGTGGAGCGTGCCGATCTGCGCCCCGACCCGGCGATTCCGTCCCTGCCCGCGGAGCTCGGGCGCGGCTACCTGCTCCCCTTCCCTGTCCTGGATCCGGCCCGGTTCCGCACCATCGTCCAGCCCACGCCGATGGCGACGAGCCAGGCGAGCCTGCCGGTCCGGCTTGACGTCTTCGACGCGGCCGGACAGAAGCAGGCCGAGCGCTTCCTCGGCTGCCCGAGGCGCGACCACGCCGTGGCCTTCGACCTTGATGCGCTCGGCGCGCTGTCCGCTGGACATGCCGAGCTGGTCTACGACTTTCGCGAAGGCGGCGAGGCGGATGGCTGGCTGCACGCGATCTTCCGCTACGAGCACCGCGAGACGGGTCACGCGGCCGAGTCGAGCTTCGGCTCGCATATGTTCAACACGATCATGACCTACCGGGACGAGCCGCAGTCCTACAACGGCCCGCCGCCTGGCCTCTCGACGCGGCTGTTCCTCCAGCTTGGCGAGGGACGGCGGCGCAGCTTCGCCGTGTTGCTCTATCCCGCCTCCGCGCCCTGGCACGCCCGGTCCTCGACCGCGCTGGTGCTGCACGACGCCAGCGGGCGGCCGATCACGGAGAAGCGAATCGCAATCCCCTGCTCCGGCTCCATCGTCATCTGGCCCCATGCGGTGTTCGGCGCCGATCGCCTGCGTGAGGCGGGGCCGACCGGGTATGTGCTGGTGCGCGACCTGACCTGCCGCCTGTTCGGTTATCACGGCCTGGACGATCAGGCGGGCGGCTTCTCGCTCGACCACATGTTTGGATTCTGAGGCGCTGGAGCGGGCGAGGGGAATCGAACCCCCGTGAGCAGCTTGGAAGGCTGCCGTTCTACCATTGAACTACACCCGCGGCTCGCGCCTGCATAACGGCCCAGGTCAGCCTCGACAAGGGCCATGCGTGTTGGGCTTGGGAGGGAAGCCATGGCCAGCGATAAGGAGGTCTGCCTCATCACGGGAGTCGGGCCGGGCACCGGATCGGCGCTCGCGCGCCGCTTCGCGCGGGGCGGCTACCGAGTTGCGATGCTTGCCCGTAGCGCCGACCGGCTTGACGCGCTCAAGCGCGAGTTGTCCGATAGCCACCCCTATCCCACCGACGTCAGCGATCCGGCCGCCCTTTGCGCAACCTTGGACCGTGTGAACGCGGAGATTGGCCCCCCGGCCATCGCCATCCACAACGCTGTCGGCGGCACCTTCGGCACCTTCGACAAGATCGACCCTGCCGATCTGGAGCGTAATTTCACGGTGAACGTCATGGCCCTTCTCCACCTCGCCCGAGCGATCGCGCCCCCGATGGTCGCGCGGGGGCGCGGGGTGATCGTTGCCACCGGCAACACGTCCGCCCATCGCGGCACGCCCCGATTTGCCGGCTTCGCCCCGACCAAGGCGGCCCAGCGTATCCTGGCCCAGTCGATCGCGCGCGAACTCGGTCCCAAGGGGGTCCATGTCGCCTATCTCACCATCGACGCCGTCATCGACGTGCCCTGGGCGCGTGAAGCCTATGCCGGACGGCCTGACGATTTCTTCATCTCACCCGCTAACATCGCGGAGGAGATCTGGCACGTCGCCCACCAGCCTCGCTCCGCGTGGTCCTTCGATGTCGAGCTGCGCCCATTCGGTGAGACTTGGTAGGGCAACCTGACCAGACCGCCGTCAGAGGCTGGCCGCTCTGCAATTCGTGCATACCAGGCCAGCTTGCCCCACCCGCCGCTTGAGCCCTCGCCGGCTTCGCTCTTCCAATCGGCACTGTTGCTTCAACATTGAAGCCAAGCGGCTTTCTAACTAGGGTGCATTGACGCCGTGTCAGCCGGGAGCGCAGAAGAACGCCCCGCGCCCGGGAAAGGAGCGTTCACTCTTGCAGCCGACCGATATCCGTGATCCGGAGTATTTCCACAAGGTTGTGGATTGCCAATATGCCTGCCCGGCGCACACGCCAGTACCCGAATACATTCGGCTGATTGCCGCGCAGCGCTATGCCGACGCCTATATGGTCAATTGGAAATCCAACGTCTTTCCCGGCATTCTCGGCCGCACCTGCGACCGGCCCTGCGAGCCCGCCTGCCGGCGCGGGCGGGTCGAGGAGGAGCCGGTGGCGATCTGCCGGCTGAAGCGGGTTGCCGCTGACTACAAGGGAGATATCACGGCCCGCCTGCCGCTCCCGCCGCAGACGCGCAACGGCAAGCGGATCGCCCTGGTCGGCGCTGGCCCAGCCTCGCTCACCGTGGCACGCGACCTGGCCGTGATCGGTTATGAGTGCGTGATCTTCGATGGCGAGAGGCGCGGCGGGGGCATGATCCGCAGCCAGATCCCCCGCTTCCGCCTGCCCGAGAGCGTCATTGACGAGGAGGTGGGCTACATCACCGGGCTTGGCCCCGAGCTGCGCCTCGGCCAGCGCGTGGACAGCCTCAAGGCACTGCTTTCCGGGGACTTTGACGCGATTTTCGTCGGCTCCGGCGCGCCGCGCGGGCGTGATCTCGACATTCCCGGACGGCGGGAGGCGGCTGCCAGCATCCATATCGGGATCGACTGGCTCGCCTCGGTCTCGTTCGGCCACGTCGAACGAATCGGCAAGCGCGTGATCGTGCTCGGCGGCGGCAACACGGCGATGGATTGCTGCCGGACCGCGCGCCGCCTGGGCGGAGACGATGTCAAGGTGATCGTGCGCTCCGGCTTCGGGGAGATGAAGGCCTCGCCATGGGAGAAGGAAGACGCGATCGCCGAGGACATTCCGATTCTCAATTACCTGGTGCCGAAAGCGTTCAACCACGAAGGCGGACGGCTCACCGGAGTCACGTTCGAGAAGGTGAAGGCCGAATTCGACTCGAGGGGCCGCCGCCGGCTGGTTCCGGCCGGGGAGCCGGACCAGCATTTCGCGTGCGACGATGTGTTGGTGGCGATCGGCCAGGAGAACGCGTTCCCCTGGATCGAACGCGACATCGGCCTCGCCTTCGACGAATGGAACATGCCCGTGGTCGATCCGGTCACGATGCAGTCAACCCATCCGAAGGTGTTCTTCGGCGGCGACGCGGCATTCGGCCCGAAGAACATCATCTGGGCGGTGGCGCACGGGCACCAGGCCGCCATCTCCATCCATAAGTTCTGCTCCGGCGAGGATGTGCGCGACCGCCCGCCGCCCATGGTGACGCTGGCCAGCCAGAAGATGGGCATTCACGAATGGAGCTACGACAACGACATCCGGCTTGATTCGCGCTATGCCGTCCCGCATCGCGAGAAGGCGACAGCGCTCCGCGACATCACCGCCGAGGTGGAGCTCGGCTATGATGACCGGCTAGCATACAAGGAGGCGGAGCGCTGCCTCAATTGCGACGTGCAGACCGTGTTCTCCGACTCTCTGTGCATCGAGTGCGACGCCTGCGTGGATATCTGCCCCGAGGACTGCATCAGCTTCGTGGTCAATGGCGAGGAGGCGGATCTACGCGGCCGGCTCAACGCGCCGGCGCACAACCTGTCTCAGGCCCTGTATGTGTCCGGCCCACTCAAGACCGGGCGGGTGATGGTCAAGGACGAGGACGTGTGCCTGCATTGCGGGCTCTGCGCGGAACGCTGCCCCACCGGAGCATGGGATATGCAGAAATTCCTCATCGACGTGGCACAGGCGGAGAACGCATGTTGCAATCGCTGACGCGCACCCAAGGCCTGCAACGGGTCAACGACTTCGTCATCAAGCTGGCCAACGTCAACGGCTCGGGCTCGGCCAGCGCCAACACGCTGTTCGCCAAGGCGATCTTGCGGATGGGCGTGCCCGTGGCGCCGCGCAATATCTTCCCCTCCAACATCCAGGGCCTGCCGACCTGGTACGAGATCCGCGTTTCCGAGGCCGGCTATCTCGGCGCACGCGGCGGCGGGGTCGATCTGCTGGTGCAGATGAACCCGCAGACCTGGGATGAGGATGTGCGCTCGATCGCGCCGGGCGGCTATCTATTCTACGATTCGACCAAACCACTGCCCGAGTCGAAGTTCCGGTCCGACATCGTCGTGATCGGGATGCCGCTGACTGAATTGTGCAACCGCGAATACACGGATGCCCGGCAGCGCCAGTTGTTCAAGAACATCATCTATGTCGGCGCCCTGTCCGCCCTGCTCGACATCGAGCTTGCGGCGGTCGAGACGCTGGTTGCCGAGCAGTTCCGCGGCAAGGAGAAACTGATCGGCGCGAATCTCCACGCGCTGCGCATGGGTCGCGAGTACGCGCTCAGCCACCTTGAATGCCCGATTGGGCTTCGGATCCGGGGCGCGGACGCGGTGGGCAATCGGATCTCCATTGATGGCAACGGGGCGGCGGCGCTCGGCGCGATCTACGGCGGAGCGACGGTCGCGGCATGGTATCCGATCACGCCCTCTTCCTCGCTGGCGGAGGCATTCGCGCGCTGGTGCGCCCGGTTCCGCGTGGACAAGGAGACCGGGCGCAACCGCTTCGCGATCGTTCAGGCCGAGGACGAGCTTGCCTCGATCGGCATGGTGATCGGCGCGGCCTGGAACGGCGCGCGGGCCTTCACCGCGACCTCCGGGCCAGGCATTTCACTCATGCAGGAGTTCTTCGGCCTCGCCTATTTCGCCGAGATCCCCGCCGTCATCTTCGATGTCCAGCGGGCCGGGCCATCGACCGGGATGCCGACCCGGACCCAGCAATGCGACGTGCTCGCCTGCGCCTATGCCTCGCATGGGGATACAAAGCATGTCCTACTGTTCCCCGAAGATCCGCATGAGTGCTTCACGATGGGCGCGACGGCGTTTGATCTGGCGGACCGGCTGCAAACGCCGGTCTTCGTGCTGCTCGACCTCGACATTGGCATGAACGAGCGGCTGAGCAAACCCTTGGCGTGGGACGACTCGCGCCGGATGGACCGAGGCAAGGTGATGACCGCGGAGGCGCTTCAGGCCGGCGCCGAGTTCGGCCGTTACCTCGACGTGGATGGTGACGGCATTCCCTACCGCACCTATCCCGGCACGCACCCGACGCGGGGCGCGTTCTTCACTCGTGGCACCTCGAAGGACCGCTATGCCCGCTATACCGAGGACGGCGTGGCCTACGCCGACAACATGCAACGGCTGCTGAAGAAGCTGGATACCGCGCGGGGTTTGGTGCCGAGCCCGATCGCGCGGCAAGCCGTTCGGCCAACACGGCTCGGCGCGATCTATTATGGTTCGACCGGACCGGCGATGGACGAGGCATTCGACCTGCTCGCCGCGCAAGGCGTTGATATCGACCTGCTGCGGGTTCGCGGCTTTCCATTCCATGACGATGTCCGCGCCTTTATCGAAGCGCATGAACGTGTGTTCGTGGTCGAGCAGAATCGTGACGCGCAACTGCGCACCCTGCTCGTCAACGAGCTGGAGATTGATCCCGCCCGGCTTGTCCGGGTGCTGCACTACGACGGTTCCCCCATCACCGCCCGCTTCATCTCGGGCGCCATCGCCGAGGCGGCGGGGGCGCTCAAGGTGGTGCCGTTACGGAAGGTCGCTCCATGACGTTCCTGCCCAAGCCGAAGCTGCGCCATCCCGAACTGCCGAGAAACGCGCTCGGCTTCACGCGCCGCGACTACGAGGGCGCAGTCTCGACGCTATGTGCCGGATGCGGCCATGATTCGATCAGCGCCGCGATCGTGCGCGCCTGCTACGAGTTGTCGCTTCCGCCACACCGGATCGCCAAGCTGTCCGGCATCGGCTGCTCATCGAAGACGCCGACCTATTTCCTGGGCGCCTCGCACGGCTTCAACTCGGTGCATGGACGGATGCCGTCGGTGCTGACTGGGGCTAATCTCGCCAACCGCGACCTGATCTATCTGGGCGTTTCGGGCGACGGCGACTCGGCCTCGATCGGGCTCGGCCAGTTCGCCCACGCGATGCGTCGCGGTGTGAACATGGTCTATATCGTCGAGAACAACGGCGTGTACGGCCTCACCAAGGGCCAGTTCTCCGCCACCTCCGACAAGGGCGCCATATCCAAGCGCGGCGTGGTCAACCGGGATGCGGCGATCGATCTGGTCGGCATTGCGCTTCAGCTCGGCGCCACCTTCGTCGCCCGCAGCTTCTCGGGCGACAAGACCCAGCTCGTGCCGCTGATCAAGGCGGCGATCCGCCACGAGGGCGCTGCCTTCATCGACTGTATCTCGCCCTGCGTCGCCTTTAACAATCACCCCGGTTCTCACAAGAGTTTCGATTACGTGCGCGAGCATAACGAGGCGGTGAACTATCTCGACGTGATCGAGGGCCGCGACGAGATCGCGGTCGAGTACGAGCCCGGCACGGTCGAGATCGTGCGCCAGCATGACGGATCGCTGCTCCGGCTGCGCAAGATCGCATCGGAATACGACCTCCACGACCGGGTCGCGGCGATGACTTGGCAGCAGCAGCGCAGTGCGGCTGGAGAGATCGCGACCGGGCTTCTTTTCGTTGACCCCGACCCTGAGGACTTGCACCGCCATCTGAACACGGTCGAGACCCCGTTCAACGCCCTGGGTGACGAGGAACTAGTTCCAGGGGCGGCGGCACTTGAACGGCTGAACGCAAGCCTTCGCTGACAGCCAGCTCGCAACTCCCGCCTGGCCTTGCCGTTTAGGGCACGGTTCATTGGGAGGATGCAGACATGGCTGACGACAGAGACGATTGGCGCCGTGACCGCGACCGCCCGCGCTATGGAGAGTGGCGTCGTGTGGACGACGACCGCGGTCGGTATGGCCGGCCGGAGTACGGACGCGGCGAATCCTGGGGACGTGGCGAGTCCTGGCGGGGCTCGGAGGCGGAAAGTGACTGGCGCCGTGACCGGGGGGATTACGGGCGGGGCTATCAAAGCCGTGAGGACTGGGACCGAAGCCGCGAGTGGGAGCGCGACTATCCGCGCTCGCGGGAGGGCTATGGGCGCGAAGCCTGGGGCCGTTCCTACGACCCGGACCCCGGCCGGCGCGCGTTGGGCGGCAGCGCGCCCGGCGGGGCCTGGGGCTTCGACGAAGGATGGCGGCGCGATCGCGGCTACCAGCGTGACTGGGAGTCCACCGGTTCTGGACGTCCCGGCTACAACAGGGACTACGGTCGCGATCGATATGGCGAGCGCTCTGGATACGGCAATGATCAACGCCGGGAGCGCGGCTGGTGGGATCGCACCTCCGATGAGGTGTCATCGTGGTTCGGCGACGAAACCGCCGAGCGGCGGCGGGAGCAGGACGAGCGTGAGAGATACTGGGGCTCCCCGCATCATCGCGGGCGTGGGCCGCGCGGCTACACGAGGTCGGATGAGCGCATTCGCGAAGACGTGAGCGACCGCCTGGCGGACAATCCGATTCTCGATGCGAGCGATATCGAGGTCACGGTTTCGGGCGGCGAAGTGACGCTGAGCGGCAGCGTGGACAGCCGCTATTCGAAGCGGCTCGCCGAGGATCTCGCGGAAGAGGTCTCGGGCGTGAACCACGTCCAGAACAACTTGCGCGTCCGGCAGACCGATCAGCAGCGTATGTCGATCTCGGGAACCTCCTCTGGTATCTCCGAGCACGGCACCACATCCGATGTCGGACGGGTGAGTGGCTCCGGCGTCAGCGGTTCGACCGGCACGGGCAACACATCAGGCAGCATGACGGGAACTCGGACGGGCGGAACAACCAGCGGCGGCACGTCTGGGATCGCGGATCAGACTCCGGTCGGCGGAACGACCTCCTCACGCACCCCGACAACACGGTAGCGGACCTCTCCTCCGATCCTTCTCTCCCCTCCCTTTGCGGGAGGGGTGGGGAACCTTCACGTTGCGATCCGCAGCACGGGACGTTCGCGGCCTAGCGTCGCGTAGAGATCTAGATACTGCGCGGTCATTCGCGACACGCTGAAGCGCTCCTCGAAGCGGCGCCGTATTGCCGGGCGAGGGAGGCTGGCGGCCGCTGGAATCGCCGCGACCGCGCTCGCCTCGTCCGCCACGACGAATCCGGTCAAGCCGTGATCCACCACCTCGGGCGCGGAACCGCGATTGAACGCGATAACCGGGGTTCCGCACGCCATGGCTTCGATCATGGCCAATCCGAACGGCTCGGGCCAATCGATCGGCGCGAGCAGCGCGATAGCTCCGCTCAGGAATTCCGGCTTGTCGGCATCTCCGATCTCTCCCACCAACTCGACATGCCGCCCGTCGATCAAGGGGCGGATGCGCTCGCGATAATACGCTTCGTCCACCCGATCCACCTTGGCGGCGATTTTGAGTGGAATGCCGGCCCGCCGCGCGATCCGGATGGCCCGTTCGGGTGACTTCTCGGGCGAAATCCGGCCTAGGAATGCGAGGTACGCTGGCTTGGCGGGCCGTGGCGCGAGCAGGTTGGGGGGCAGGCCGTGATGGACCGTGCGCACGAAATTTGCATTCGGCATGGGTCGGCGTTGGGCATCGGAGATGGACACCACAGGTACCCGCCGGAAGCGATCAAAGATGGGAATCAGCTCCGGCAGATCCAATCTGCCGTGCAATGTGTTAACAAGCGGGACACGTTGGCGGCTGAACAGCGGAAAGGGAAAGTAATCGAGATGGAAATGAAGCATGTCGAATTGCTCGGCCTGCTCGAAAACCGTCTCAAGCATCAGGATATGCGGCGCTTGCGGATCGCTCAGCCCAGCATCAAAGCGCAGCGCGCACGGCCAGCACGCGTGCAGGCGGGCGGTAGTGACGGAATCTCCGCTGGCGAACAACGTAACGTCGTGGCCCTGCCGCACCAAGTCTTCGGTAAGGTATGACACGACCCGCTCGGTTCCGCCATAAAGGCGAGGCGGCACCGCTTCGGTCAGGGGCGCAATCTGGGCAATCCGCATGGTTCATGGTTCCATTCATGGTTCCCTGGGGGCCATCGGCAAGGACACAACCAGAGGGCGAGCGAAGAAAAACAGCCTCGATCGGGTTTTTTTGAGGCGCAGCCGCCAAATATTTGACCAAATTACACCATCGGGGGGGCGACAGATGCAGCGGCTCGTGGTGGTTTCCAATCGTGTCCCACTGCCCTCGGAAAAAGGACCGCGGGCCGGGGGGCTGGCGGTGGCGCTCGCCGATGCGCTGGTTCCAGGCTCCTTATGGTTCGGCTGGAGCGGACGCCGCTCCGGCCGCCCCGGCGCGGAGCCGGGGCTGCAAACCTCTGACGGCATCACCTATGCCACGATCGATCTGAGCGAGACCGAGTACAAGCAGTTTTACGCCGGCTTCTCGAACAGCGTGCTCTGGCCGCTGCTGCACTTCCGCCTTAGCCTCCAGCACTTCCGGACCGAGGATTACCAGGGATACCGGGCTGTCAATCGCCGCTTCGCTGCTTCATTGGCAAAGCTGCTCCGGCCAAGCGACCGGGTCTGGGTGCATGACTACCATTTGATCCCGCTCGGGGCCGAGCTGCGTGCCTTGGGTGTGCGCAACCGGCTCGGCTTCTTCCTGCACACGCCCTTTGGTCCGCCCGCCATCACCCAGGCCCTTCCGCACGGCAATGCCCTGCTCGCAGCGATGTGCGCGTACGACGTCGTCGGGTTCCATACCGAGACCTATCGCACCGCCTTCGTGGACTGTGTGCGTGAGATGCTGGGGGGCAAGCCGGATGGCGATGGGCGTCTGGAGTTCGGCACCTGCTCGTTCACGCCGATCGTGGACCCAATCGGGATCGACGCCGAAGCCTTCGCCCGAATGGCCGTCGTTTCCGGACGTGGGGCAGAATCGCAGCGCCTGCGGACCAGCCTGGGCGAGCGCAAGCTCGCGATCGGGGTCGATCGGCTCGACTACTCCAAGGGCCTGCTGAGCCGCATGGATGCCTTCGGCCGGCTCTTTGAGCGCTATCCGCAACATCAACGGAAGGTGAGCTTCCTACAGATCGCCGCCCGCTCACGCGAGGATGTGAACGATTACCGCGAGTTGGGCGAGGAGCTGAACCGGATCGCCGGTGATCTCAACGGACGTTTTTCAGAATTTGACTGGGTGCCTCTGCGCTACATGACACGCCCGGTGCGGCGGCGGACGCTGGCGGGGTTCTATCGCTTCGCGCATATGGCCCTCGTAACCCCCCTGCGGGACGGCATGAACCTGGTTGCCAAGGAGTTCGTGGCCGCGCAAGATCCAGCCGATCCGGGGGTTCTGATCCTATCCCGCTTCGCGGGCGCGGCGGACGAGTTGACGGACGCGCTGATTGTCAACCCGTTCGATCCCGAGGAGATTGCCGAAGCGATGCATCGTGCCCTGACCATGAGCCTTGAGGAACGTCAGGAGCGCCACCGCGGCCTGCACCAGCGAGTCTGGCATTCAACCGCTCGGCGGTTTTGCGAGGTCTTCCTCGATCATCTCGGCAAGAGTGAGGACGATTTTCCCGAGCCTGCCCGTTTGGACCGGAGTGACGAGGCTACCATCGCCTCGTTTGGCGGGATCTGATGCTGCCCGTGCCGACACTGGATCATGTGGTGGTTAATGCGCGCGACCGACTCGACGAGGCACACGAGGTTTACCGCCGTCTCGGGTTCACCCTGACGCCGCGTGGCTATCATACACTTGGCT
Source organism: Acetobacteraceae bacterium (assembly GCA_035252035.1). Taxonomy (GTDB): domain Bacteria; phylum Pseudomonadota; class Alphaproteobacteria; order Acetobacterales; family Acetobacteraceae; genus DATFDN01. The sequence continues at coordinate 26,518 of DATFDN010000253.1, forward strand.
CGATGAACCATCTCGCGGTGTTCGGCACCGATTATCTGGAGCTGATCGCCGCGCCGGCCGGCGATTCGCGCCGCCCGGAGATCCTGGGGGCGCCCGTCGGCCTCAACGGACTGGTGTTCGGCACCGAGGACTCAGCCGCGGTCCACGAGGCGCTCAGCATTGCGGGAGTTCCGGTCGAGCCGCCGGATACGTTCTCCCGGCCAGTGGAGCTTCCAGGCGGGGCAACGCGGGATGCGGTATTCCGCACGGTCCGCCTGAAGTCCGGAACGACGGAGGCCGGCCGACTCTATTTTTGCCAGCACTTCCAGCGCGACCTTGTGTGGCGGGATGAGTGGCGTCACCACCCGAACGGCGCGATCGGCGTGGCTCGGGCGGTGATCGCGGCGACCAACCCCACCGAGCTGGCCGGGCTATTCGCACGCATGTTCGGCGTTGACGCGGTTCAGCGGGACGGCGAGATTTACGCCTTGCCCGCCGGCCTGGCGAGTTTCGCGGTCACGACCCCCACAGCACTTGCTGCCACCTTCGGCGACGCCGCGCCGGACGCGGCCGGCCGAGGCACATTCATGGCGGCGTTGAGCTTGCGTGTTCGCTCACTCGCCCAGGCCGCGACGGCGCTGGCGGCCGGCGGCGTCGCGATCCATCGGGGGGACCGCCGCATCATCGTCCCGGCCTCCGCAGCGTTCGGCGTCGCGCTGGAGTTTCTGGCCTGACCCGACCCTACTCCGCCGCTGTCCGCTTCGCGGCTCGATCGATCTCCGCCTGCACGGCCGCCTGGCTCTGAAGCCGGTATTCCTCGCTCCGGTCGCGGGCGAATTCGTAACTGGCGGTTCGCAGCGCGCGGCTGCTCTGGAAGTGCGGGTGGACATAGCGCGCCATCAGCTCGTAATGACGCTTCGTCGCCTCCCAGTCCGCCCAGTTGTGCGCAAGCTCGGTGATCACCCCGAACCCGCCGGACCCCTCAAGGAGCGCCTCAATATAGGCTATGGCGTCATCCGGCGTGCCGATACAGGCCGCCTTGTTGTCCAGCATCCACTCATACGCATCGCCGATGCCCGCCGGCACGATCGGGAAGGTGGCGACGTCGCGGAAATACTGCGCGAACTTCTCGATCCCGAAGCGCACGTTCTCGCGGGCCTTCTCGCGCGTCTCGGCGACGTGGAACAACGTCACCAGCCGCCAGTTCCGCCGGTCGGCGGTCTTGCCGTGCAGGCGCGCCTGCTCCTCGTAAATGCCCCAGTTCTTAGCGTGATGCACCATTGCCTCCGGCGAGGTGCCGCCGATCGACAGCATCCCGACGCCGTGCCGCCCCGAGGCCAATGCCCCGGCCGGGGAGCGTGAGGCGGCAACCGCCATCTCCATCGTGGGCTGCGTATAACAGCGCAATTGCAACTGCGCACCACGCAGGTCGAACCAATCGGTGCGCTCCGTCACTGATTCGCCGCGCAACAGGCGCACGATCACATCCAGGCTCTCGTTCATCATGCGCCGCTGATCGGCGGCGCGCACCCCGATCTTGACCGCATCATGGACCAGCGCGCCAGGTCCAACGCCGAACATTACCCGCCCGCGCGTCTGGTGGTCGAGCTGCACCATGCGGTCGGCGAGGATGAAAGGGTTGTGGTACGGAAGCGATGCGACCCCGGTCCCGAGGCGGATGTGACGGGTCCGCTCCGCCGCCGCCGCGATGAACACCTCGGGCGAGGCGATGATCTCGAAGCCACCCGAGTGATGCTCGCCGATCCAGGCCTCATGGTAGCCGAGCCGGTCCAGGTGCTCGATCAGCTCCATGTCCCGCTGAAGCGCCATGGTCGGGTTCTCTTCCAGCGCATGGAAAGGCGCGAGAAAGATGCCGCTGCGCAGGTACCGCTCGGTCATGGGGCCGCCTCTTGCTTGCCGGGCAAGCATACAAGCCCCGCTGGAGGGCGCCAACCGCTCAACCCTTCCGCTTCACCACGCTGACATGGCCGCCCCGCTCCAGCGAGGCGACCTTCACGTCACTCAGCTCATCCACGCCTTCCGCTCGCAGGGACTCGCGCAAGTCACGATCGCTGATCCCGACGCGGCGCATCATCGCCGGATCGGCGACACCGTCGCGCACCAGGATCTTGCGCTCTCCCTTGAGAACGAGGCCAGCCAGATCGGAGCGCTGGGTAAGGTGGATGCTCCCGTAATAAAGCAGCACGAGGGCGCCCGTCCCGGCCATCGTCGGAAGGAACGGCGAGCCCCCGGTCATCGCGCGGCTGAGATTGGAGCCGATCAGCACGGTCAGCACGATGCCGAGCGCCGAGTGCCGCCCGAAAGCCCGCTGGCCGGCCACGCGAAGCAGGATTAAACCATAGAAAAATATGATCGCCGCCCGGATGGACATCTGCCACCAGGTGATCTCCATTGGCGTGCCGTGGCCGATGACCGCCTCGAAGCCGTTCATAATTCTGTAACAATCAGTGGGGCAACCGGTTCGCCTCGTGCGGCAACAGGATGTCGTGTAGATTGACACCGGTCGCTGTCCCGCCCATCCTTCGATGACCGAGGGGGGCCCCGCCAGATGGGGCTGAGAGTCCGGCAAGAGCGCGTCACGCGCCGGCGCCGATGACCCTTGCACCTGATCCGGGTCATGCCGGCGGAGGGACGGGACATCGTGCATACCCCAGTCCTTCGCCGGATCGCCCTAGGGAGACGCCTATGACGGTCCAGTCCAAGTCGCCCGCCCGCCCCTCCACGGTCACAACCGGACCGATCCAGGGCTCGCGCAAGATCTACGCTTCCCCGGAAGGGCGCCCCGATATCAGGGTGCCGTTCCGCGAGATTGCGCTCGACCCCTCGGCGCGGGAGGAGCCGTATCGCGCCTACGACACCTCCGGCCCGTACACCGACCCCGCCGCGCCCATCGACCTCTCGGCTGGGTTGCCGCCGGTGCGGCGGGATTGGATCGCGCGGCGCGACTTCGCGCCGATAGAGCCGCGCGCCGTGCGCCCAGAGGACAATGGCGGGGCGGAGGGCGATCGGCTCGTCCCGCCCTGCCCGGCGGAGCACCGCGTCCTCGCCGGCAAACCCGGCCAGCTCGTCACGCAATACGAGTTCGCCCGCGCCGGAATCATCACCGAGGAAATGATCTACGTCGCCCACCGCGAGAACCTGGGCCGGCAGAAGATGCTGGAAGGCGCGCAGGAGCGCCGGGCTGACGGGGAGGACTTCGGCGCCGCCATCCCCGCCTTCATCACCCCGGAGTTCGTCCGCGACGAGATCGCGCGCGGACGCGCCATCATCCCCGCCAACATCAATCACCCGGAGCTGGAGCCGGTCATCATCGGCCGCAACTTCCTGGTCAAGATCAACGCCAATATTGGCAACTCCGCCGTGACCTCCGGCGTGGCCGAAGAGGTGGAGAAGCTGGTCTGGGCGACCCGCTGGGGCGGCGACACCGTGATGGATCTCTCCACCGGCCGCAACATCCACAATATCCGTGGCTGGATCCTGCGCAACGCGCCGGTGCCGATCGGCACGGTGCCGATCTATCAGGCGCTGGAAAAGGTCGGCGGCGAGCCGGACAAGCTCGATTGGGAGGTGTTCAAGGACACGCTGATCGAGCAGGCCGAGCAGGGCGTGGACTACTTCACCATTCATGCCGGCGTGCGGCTGCCCTATGTGCCGCTGACGGCGCGGCGCGTGACGGGGATCGTCTCGCGCGGCGGCTCGATCATGGCGCGCTGGTGCCTGACGCACCACAAGGAAAGTTTCCTATACGAGCGCTTTGACGAGATCTGCGACATCATGCGCCGCTACGATGTGTCGTTCTCGCTCGGCGACGGGTTGCGTCCCGGCTCGATCGCCGACGCGAACGACGCGGCGCAGTTCGCCGAACTGGAGACGCTGGGCGAACTCACCAAGGTCGCCTGGGACAAGGGTTGCCAGGTGATGATCGAAGGCCCTGGCCACGTGCCAATGCACAAGATCAAGGAGAACATGGACAAGCAGTTGCGCGAGTGCGGGGAGGCGCCGTTCTACACGCTCGGTCCGCTGACCACCGACATCGCGCCGGGCTACGACCACATCACCAGCGCCATCGGCGCGGCCATGATCGGCTGGTTCGGCACCGCCATGCTCTGCTATGTGACGCCGAAAGAGCATCTCGGCCTGCCCAACCGCGACGATGTCAAGGCGGGTGTCATCACCTACCGTATCGCGGCGCACGCCGCCGATCTCGCCAAGGGGCACCCTTCCGCCAAGCTGCGCGATGACGCGATCAGCCGCGCGCGCTTCGAGTTCCGGTGGGAGGACCAGTTCAACCTTTCGCTCGACCCTGACACGGCGCGCAGCTTCCACGACGAGACCTTGCCCAAGGAGGCGCACAAAGTCGCCCATTTCTGCTCGATGTGCGGGCCAAAATTCTGCTCCATGAAAATCACCCAGGACTTGCGCGCCGACGCGCAACGCCTGGAGGGTATGCAGCAAAAGAGCCGGGAATTCACCGAGGCGGGCAAGACGCTTTACGTGCCCGCGCCAGCGGCCGAATAGCCGTCTTGCGGCGGGGCCAAGGCGGGCCTAGCTCAAGTTCATGTCGTCCTCGCCCCCCACAAGCGATCCCCGCACCGCGCTCGATGCGATCGGCCACTTGCCGGACCCGGAAATCGACGTCGCCGGCGCGGCGCTGCACTTCGCGCGCATCGACGCGCCCACGGCGGACTGGCGGGCGGCGCGGGCGAAGCTGACGGAGATCGCGCGGGAGGCGGTCGAGCTGGCACGCACGATCGGGCGCGACGCCACGCTCCCGGTGCTGGGCGAGGCGCTGTCCGGACTGCTGGTCGGCCGCCACGGCTTTCGCGGCGACCCGGACACGTATGACGATCTCGTCAACGCCAACCTGATCCGCGTCATCGAGCGCCGGAAGGGATTGCCGGTCGCGCTTGGAATCCTCTGGCTGCACGCCGCGCGCGCCGCGGGCTGGGGCGCGCACGGAGTGGATTTCCCGGCGCATTTCCTGTTCGCCCTCGCGGACCGGGGGAACCAGTTGATCCTTGACGTGTTTGATGGCGGCACGCCACTCGATGCGCGCCAGTTGCGCGCGCTGCTGAAGCGGGTCGAAGGCGAGCGGGCGGAGTTGCGTCCGGGGCTGCTGCGGCCGATGGACGTCAGGGCGGTCCTGCTGCGGCTTCAGAACAACATCAAGGCCCGCCGGCTCGGTATGGGCGATCTGGCCGGCGCCGTGATCTGTGTCGAGGACATGCTGCGCATCGCTCCTGATCACGCGGGGCTGTGGCGCGAGGCGGGGTTGATGCACCAGCGCCTGGGTCACGTGCAGGCGGCGTTGCGCTGCCTGCAACAGTTCCTGGAGCTCGCGCCGCAAGGCGAGAGTGCCGCCCGCGCCCGTGCCGCGATGGAAGAGTTGCGGACGCGGCTTAACTAACGATCCTGATTCGAGGTGTCCGCCATGGCATCCTTTGACAATGATCCGACGCCACGGCAGGGGTTGGGCCGACGCAACTTCATTAGGGCCGCCGCCGCGACCGGGGCGGCGCTGCCCATTGGCCGTGAAGCACTGGCAACCAATCCAGAAGTCCCCAACCTGTCCCGGCAGGCTGGCGAGCCGGAACTGGTGACACTGCGGGTCAACAACCAGATCCGGACGCTTAGCCTCGACCCGCGCACGACACTGCTCGACGCGCTTCGGGAGCATATCGGCCTTACTGGCACCAAGAAGGGGTGCGGGCATGGCCAATGCGGCGCTTGCACCGTGCATGTGGACGGCGTGCGGGCACTGTCCTGCCTGACTTTCGCGGTAATGGCCGAGGGCCGCGAGATCACCACGATCGAGGGCTTGGCGGGGCCTGGGGGCACCCTGCATCCTATGCAGCAGGCCTTCATTGACCAGGATGCCTTCCAGTGCGGCTACTGCACGCCGGGCCAGATCATGTCGGCTATCGCCTGCGTGCATGAGGGACATGCCGGGACCGACGCCGATATCCGCGAATACATGAGCGGCAATCTGTGCCGCTGCGCCGCCTATCCCAATATCGTCGCTGCGGTGAGACAGGCGCGGCCGATCATGAAATCAGCGAGCGAGGATTAGCGATGCGTCCCTTCGTCTATGAGCGTGCCGCCACTGCTGCCGCAGCGACAGACGTTGCCGCCGCGGCTGCCCGGCAGCAGCAGGCGAGCTATCTGGCCGGCGGCACCACGCTGGTCGACCTGATGAAGCTGGACGTGCTGACACCCGCGCACGTCATCGACGTCAACCACCTGCCGCTGACCGCGGTCACCGCGGACAAGCACGGCCTGCACATCGGCGCGCTGGCCCGGATGAGCGACCTGGCAGCGGACCCGCGGGTACGCCAGCGATTCCCGGTCATCGCCGAGGCGTTGCTGTTCGCCGCGTCGGGTCAACTGCGCAACATGGCCTCCATAGGCGGC
>DATFDN010000254.1:0-4699 GCA_035252035.1 Acetobacteraceae bacterium
CGCGCGCGAACGCCTCCCGATCCATGCCAACCAAGTACTCCTGGATGCGCTCGGCATTCTCGATGATGTCGGCCAGGGCATCGGCCGGATCGTGTCTAGAAGACACGCTGGCGATCCCGGTCGATGTTGGCTTGCAGGCGCTGCTTCTCCACTGGCTCCGGTAGCAGATCCACGCGGCGGTTCAGCAATTCGGCAAGGCGCCGCTCCAAGGCCACGAGGCCGAACAAGCCGATATGCGCATCCGGGTCCAGCTCCGCCGCGAGATCCACATCGCTCTCCGCCTCGGCGTCGCCGCGCGCCACGGAGCCGAACAGCGACAGGTGCCGGATTCCGGCCGCGCGCAGCTCCGCCTCGTGCGCCCGCAAGATGGCGATGACGCGCTCGGCCTGATCAGTGGTCGTCGTGCTCATCGCTGAATTGTAGCACATCCCACGCGGCCATCCTTTCCCCCATGGGCTTGCCCCCCGCCCCGCCCCTCGCCTATGACCGGCCTCTCTCCGCGTCAGGAGGTGTCATGGCCGACCACGCCGAGCCTATGGCGGACAACCCCGCCCTGATCCGCCAGGCCGAAATCCTTGACCGCCCGATCACGCCGGTGCGGCGCATGGCCGATGCCATCCGCGCCTTGGCGATCGACGCGGTGGAGAAGGCCGGGTCGGGCCATCCGGGGCTGCCGATGGGGATGGCGGATGTCGCCACGGCGCTCTGGAGCCGGTTCCTGAAGTTCGACGCCGCCGACCCGCTCTGGCCGGACCGCGACCGTTTCGTGCTCTCCGCCGGGCACGGCTCCATGCTGCTCTACGCGTTGCTCTACCTGGTCGGCGAGCCGGGCATGACGATCGAGGAGATCGAGCATTTCCGCGTCCTCCACTCGCACACAGCCGGCCATCCCGAATATGGCGAGCTGCCCGGCATCGAGACCACCACTGGCCCGCTCGGCCAGGGCGTCGGCACCGCCGTGGGCATGGCGCTCGCCGAGCGGATGCTGGCCGCGCGCTTCGGCAAGTCCCTGGTCGATCACCGCACCTGGGTGATCTGCTCGGACGGCGACCTGATGGAGGGGATCAGCCACGAGGCGATCGGGCTGGCAGGGCATCTGCGCCTGGAGAAGCTGACGCTCCTCTACGACGACAACCATGTGTCGATCGACGGCGACACCGCGCTCGCCCGCACCGAGGACACGCTGAAGCGGTTCGCCGCCGAGGGCTGGGCCACCAAGGCGGTGGACGGGCACGATCCGGGGCAGATCACCGCCGCCCTCTCCTTCGCCGTGCGCTCGCGCAAGCCCACCCTGATCGCCTGCCGCACCATCATCGGCCTGGGTGCCCCGACCAAGGCCGGGACGGCGGCGGTGCATGGCTCCGCGCTCGGCGCCAAGGAAGCCGCCGGGGCCAAGCAGATGCTGGGCTGGACCGCCCCGCCCTTCACCGTCCCCGACGACATCCTGGACCGGTGGCGCGCGATCGGCCAGCGCGGCGCCTCTGCCCGGCGTGCCTGGATCAAGCGCCTGGCGCGGCACGGGATGCGCGCCGAGTTCGAGCGCGCCATGTCCGGCAAGCTGCCGGATTCCTGGAAGGAGGCGGTGGCCGCGTTCAAGCACCAGATCGCCGACGAGAAGCCCAAGCTCGCCACCCGCGCCTCCAGCCAGCGGGCGCTGGAGGCGCTGGTGCCGGCGACGCCCGAGCTGGTCGGCGGCGCCGCCGACCTGACCCCCTCGACTCTGACCTTCGTGAAGTCGATGGGCGTGGTGGCGCCCGGCAGCTATGGCGGGCGCTACATCCATTACGGCATCCGCGAGCACGCGATGGCCGCCGCCGCCAATGGCATGGCGGTGCATGGCGGGCTGATCCCCTACACTGGCACATTCTTCATCTTCAGCGACTACATGCGTCCCGCGCTGCGGCTGGGCGCGCTGATGCGCCAGCGCGTGATCCATGTGTTCACCCATGATTCGATCGGCCTCGGCGAGGACGGGCCGACGCACCAGCCCGTCGAGCAGCTCGCCAGCCTGCGGGCCATGCCGAACTTCTACGTGTTCCGCCCGGCCGACACGCTGGAGACGGCCGAGTGCTGGGAGCTGGCGATCCGTCGCACCGAGGGGCCGAGCGCGCTGGTGCTGAGCCGCCAGGCGGTCCCGGCGCTGCGCATCGACGCCAGCGAGAATCTCTGCGCGCGGGGCGGCTATGTGCTGATCGAGGCGGAGGGGCCGCGCCAGGCGACGCTGATCGCCACTGGCACAGAGGTCTCGCTCGCCTGCGCGGCGCGCGAGCAGCTCAAGAGCGAGGGGATCGCGGTGGCCGTGGTCTCGCTCCCCTGCTGGGAGCTGTTCGAGTTGCAGGACAAAGCCTATCGCGAGGCGGTGCTGGGCGGGGCGCCCCGGATCGGCATCGAGGCCGCCTCGCCCTTCGGCTGGGAGCGCTGGCTGGGGCCGGACGGTGTGTTCATCGGCATGACCACTTTTGGCGCGTCGGGCGCCTGGCAGGACGTGTATAAGAATTTCGGCATCACCGCCGAGGCCGCCGTCGCGGCGGTGCGCAAGCGGCTCGGTTGAGCCGGCGATCCAAAGGGCGAGAAAGGAACACACGATGTCTGTGAAGGTCGCGATCAACGGGTTCGGCCGCATCGGGCGCCTGGTGCTGCGCGCCATGGTCGAGAGCGGACGCGACGACCTGGTGCCGGTCGCGATCAACGACCTGGGCAGCCCCGAGGCCAACGCGCACCTATTCAAGTACGACAGCGTGCATGGCCGCTTCCCCGGCGATGTCGAGGTCTCGGGCGACAGCCTGACGATCCGCTTCGGCGGGCGCACCTGGGGACCGATCAAGGTCTCGGCCGAGCGCGATCCGTCCAAGGTGCCCTACCAGGGCGTGGACGTGGCGATGGAATGCACCGGGCTGTTCACCAGCAAGGAGGCCGCGTCGCAACTGCTCAGGGCGGGCGCGCGCAAGGTGCTGATCTCGGCCCCGGCGGACGGGGTGGACGCCACCATTGTCTATGGCGTGAACCACAAGTCGATCACGCGCGAGATGACGGTGATCTCCAACGCCTCCTGCACCACCAATTGCCTCGCGCCGATGGCCAAGGTGCTGCACGAGGAGTTCGGCGTCCTGCGCGGCTACATGGTGACGATCCACGCCTACACCGGCGATCAGCGCACCGTCGATACGCTGCACAAGGATCTGCACCGCGCCCGCGCCGCCGCCGTCTCCGCCATCCCCACCACGACCGGCGCGGCCCGCGCCGTGGGCCTCGTCCTGCCGGAGCTGAAGGGCAAGCTGGACGGCACGGCGATCCGCATTCCGACCCCGAACGTCTCGCTGGTCTCGCTCGACGTGAACCTGTCGAAGCCCGCGACGGTGGAGACGATCAACGCGGCGATGAGGCGCGCGGCCGAGGGGGAGATGCGCGGCATCATCGACTACAACACCGCGAAGCTGGTCAGCGTCGATTTCAACCATGTCGCGGCGTCCTGCTCGTTCGATGCCACGCAGACGGCGGTGGTGGACGGCGCGCTGGCGCGCGTGATGGGGTGGTACGACAACGAGTGGGGCTTCTCCAACCGCATGTCGGACACCGCCGCGCTGTTCGGCAGCCTGTAAGCCGTGGCGTTCCGCACGCTTGACGGGCTGGACGTGAGGGGGAAGCGCGTGCTGCTGCGCGCCGACCTCAACGTGCCGGTGCGCGACGGCAAGATCACCGACCTCACCCGCATCGAGCGCCTATCGCCCACCATCCGGGAGCTGGCGGGCAAGGGCGCGAAGGTGATCGTGTGCAGCCACTTCGACCGTCCCAAGGGCAAGCGCGTGCCGGAGATGTCGCTCGGCCCCGTGGCGCACGCCCTCGGGGAGGTGCTGGGACATCATGTGCGCTTCGCCGAGGACTGCACAGGGGTGGTTGCCCAGCAGGCTGTCATGCTGTTGGGCAACGGTGACGTGCTGGTGCTGGAGAACACGCGCTACGATGCGCGGGAGGAGAAGAACGACCCGGGCTTCGCCGCCGAGCTGGCCGAGCTCGCCGATCTCTACGTCAACGACGCCTTCTCGGCGGCGCACCGCGCGCACGCCAGCACCGAGGGCGTGGCGCATCTGCTGCCCGCCTATGCCGGGCGGCTGATGCAGGCCGAGCTGGAGGCGCTGGAGGCCGCGCTCGGCAATCCCGCGCGCCCGGTCATGGCGATCGTCGGCGGGGCCAAGGTGTCCACCAAGCTCGACCTGCTCGGCAATTTGGTGGGCAAGGTGGAGGCGTTGGTCATCGGCGGGGCGATGGCCAACACGTTCCTCGCCGCGCAAGGCATCGCGGTCGGGCACTCGTTGCAGGAGGCCGAGATGCACGTCACGGCGCGCGGCATCCTGGCGCGCGCCAAAGAGGCCGGGTGCGAGGTGGTGTTGCCGATCGATGCGGTGGTCGCGGAGGCGCTGGCCGCCGGCGTCGCGACGCGCACCGTGCCGATCGCTCAGGTGCCGACGGATATGATGATCCTTGACGTGGGACCGGCAAGCGTGGCGGCGCTGATCGCCCGCCTGGCAAGCACGCGCACCCTGGTCTGGAACGGCCCGCTCGGCGCGTTCGAGATCCCGCCCTTCGACGCGGCGACCGTGGCGTTCGCGAAGGAAGTCGCGCGGGCGACGCGGAGCGGGGCGCTGCGCAGCGTCGCCGGCGGCGGCGATACCGTCTCGGCGCTGCGCCACGCGGGCGTGGC
>DATFDN010000255.1:0-4848 GCA_035252035.1 Acetobacteraceae bacterium
CGCGCGCGCGGCACGCCGCCGGAGACGGGCGCATCGATCATGTGCCCGCCCAGGCTCGCCACGCGCTCGGCCAGTTCCTGCGTGATCGTCGGCACGCCGGAACTCATTTCCACGATCACCGTGCCGGGCCGCATCCCGGCGAGGATGTTGTCGTCGCCGTCCTGCAACACGTTCGCGACGATGGCGCTGGTGGGCAGGATGGTGACGATCACCTCCGACCGCGCCGCCGTCTCGCGCAGGCTGCCGGGCGCGTCGCCGCCGACTTGCTGGACGAAGTTGTTCGCGGCCTCGCGGCGGGAGTCGTTGACGTGGACGGCGAAGCCGGCGCGCACCAGGCGGGCGGCCATCGGCCAGCCCATGTTGCCGATGCCGACGAAACCAACGTCCATCACTTGGCGTCCGCTTCCCTGAACACCTCGCTCGCGATCTTGAACGCCTCCAGCGAGGCGGGGATTCCGCAATAGACGCCGGTCTGGAGCAGGATCTCCTTGATCTCGTCGCGAGTGACGCCGTTGGTGAGCGCGGCGCGCAAATGCAGCTTCAGCTCGGCGCCGCGGTTGAGCGCGACCAGCATGGCGATGTTGACGATGCTGCGCGTCTTGCGCGGCAGGCCGGGGCGGGTCCAGATCGTGCCCCAGGCGACCTCGGTGGTGAGTTGCTGGAAGGCGGCGTTGAAATCGTCGGCGCGCGCGATCGAGCCATCGACGTACTCGGCGCCGAGCACCTCGCGCCGGACCGCGAGGCCCTTCTTGAACAGCTCGCTCTGATACTCGGGACGGTTCGGAAGCTCGGCCATCGCACCCTCCTGGCTGATGGCATCGACGGTAGGATTTGCCTCGCTGCCCGGCAAGCGGTTGACTGGGCGGCGCCAGAGGGACCGTGGTGATGGCCAACTTGTTGACCTTGAAGCATTGTCCTCTGCCGGAGGGGAATCGGGCGACGGCGCGGGCCGCACTGCCGGTGGGGAAATGAGAAGGTTTGGCGATTTTGCTTGAGAGTTTCCCCGAGCCGCCGGCAAGTTCCTGATTATGCGGCGTTTCTTCCGCCTGCTCCGGCGCGTGCTGAGCGTGGTCGGCGGCCTGGTCCTGCTCGGTGTGGTCGGGCTGGGGGGACTGTTCTGGCTGAGCCTGCCCGGCGGGGACCAATCCTTGTCGATCCCTGGCCTCTCCGCCCCGGTGGACGTGGCCTTCGACCAGGACGGCGTGCCACGCATCCGGGCCGCGACCCTGCTCGATGCCGCGACGGCGCTGGGCTATGTCCACGCCCGCGACCGGATGTTCCAGATGGACATGATGCGCCGCGCCGCGTCCGGCCGGCTGGCGGAGCTGTTCGGAGCGCGGGCGCTGCCGGTGGACCGGCAGACGCGGACCCTGGGCCTGGCCCGGCGCGCGGCCGAGGACGAACCCGCCTTGCCCGAGGACGCCAAGGCGATGCTCGCGGCCTATGCGCGTGGGGTGAACGCCTGGATCGGCGAGCGCGGACGGTTCGCCGCGCCGGAATTCATCCTGCTCGGCGCCCCGGACCCCTGGCGGCCCGGAGACAGCCTGCTCTGGGGCAAGACGATGGGCCTGTGGCTATCGTTCAATTGGCGCGAAGAGCTGGCCCGCTGGCGGCTGGAGGGCAAGATGCCGCGCGAGGCGATCCTGGCGCTGTGGCCCGATCAGCACGAGAGCGGGCGGGCCGACGCCCCGGTGGACCAAGCGGCCCAAGCGGATGTCGCGCGCTTCGCCGCCGCGCTGCCGGCCTTCCCCGCCCCGTTCACCCAGCCCGACCGCGCCTCCAATGAATGGGCGGTGGACGGCGGCCACAGCGCGACCGGGGCGCCGCTGCTGGCCGGCGACCCGCATCTGGGGCTTGGCTTTCCGTCGCTGTGGTACCTCGCCCGGATCGACACGCCGGAGGGCACACTTGCCGGCGCGACCTCTCCTGGCGTGCCGCTGATGGTGCTGGGCCACAACGGGCGCATCGCCTGGACCTTCACCACGACCGGCGCCGACGTGCAGGACATCTTCATCGAAACCCCGGTCGGCCCCGACCAGTACCAGACTCCCGACGGCCCGCGCCCCTTCACCGTGCGCGAGGAGCGCATCCGGGTGCGCGGCCAGCGCGACGAGGTTCTGCGCGTGCGCGAGACGCGGCATGGGCCGGTCATCAGCGACCTCGTGGGCCTCCAGGGGCCGATCCTGGCCGTGCAGATGGCCAATCTCGCGCCCGGCGACACCGCCGCCGAGGGGCTGCTCGCGCTCAATCGCGCGGGCAGCGTGGAGCAGGCCGGGCGGGCGGCCGCGCTGATCACCGCGCCGGTGCAGAACCTGCTGGTCGCGGACAAGCGGACGATCGGGCTGTTCGTCACCGGGCGGGTGCCGATCCGCAAGTCCGGCGACGGCGCGATGCCGGTGGAGGGCGCGGACGGGGCGCATGACTGGATCGGCTGGGCCGCCGGGGAGCAGCTTCCGCGCTACGTGGCCCCGGCGAGCGGGGTGCTGGTGAACGCCAACGAGCGGGTCGCGCCGCCCGACTTCCCGGTGTTCCTCGGCCGGGACTGGTTCTCCGACTGGCGGGCGCGGCGCATCCGCGCGCTGCTCGCCGCCCCGGAGCCGAAGACGGTGGCGGGTTTCGCGCGGATGCAGGTGGACGTGACCAGCGAGATGGCCCGCCAGATGCTGCCGGCGCTGCTCTCGATCCCCGCCCCGCCCGGCCTGGCCGGCATCGCGCGGGCGCTGCTGGAGGGCTGGGACGGGACCATGGCGGTGGACCGGCCGCAGCCGCTGATCTTCGAGGCGTGGATGGACCGGTTCTACGCCGCGCTGCTCCGCCGCACCGGCGGCGGCAACGCGGTCGCGCCACCACCGGAGTTCCTGCCCTCCACGCTGCTGCCGGGCGGGGCGCATTGGTGCGGGGGCGATTGCGCCGGCGTGTTGACGGAGGCGTTGCGGGACGCGGCTGCCGGCCTTGCCACGCGCTTCGGCGATGACCCAGCCGCCTGGCGCTGGGGCGCGGCGCACGAGGCCGTGTTCGCCCATCCGCTCCTGGGCCAGATCCCGCTGCTCGCGCGGCTTGGCCGGATCAGCATTCCGGCGCCCGGCAGCGCGACGACCATCTTCGCCGAGGCAACGGGGCAGGATGGGTTCCAAGCCGTGCTAGGGCCGGAGTTTCGCGGCGTCTATGATCTCGCGGATTTGGACCTTAGCCGGTTTGTGATCGCGCCCGGTCAATCAGGCATCGTGTTCGCTCCGCGGGCGCGAAGCTTCCTCAGCCGCTGGCGCGACGGGGGAACGGTGGCCCTGACCGCTACCCCCGAGCAGGTGAGCGCCCATCTTCGTCTCTCGCCCTGACGCTTCGCCATTGACCCGAGCGCGCCGCTTCGGAAACATGGGGGCGGATCGAACGCATGACCTACAAGCCGCCCCGCCGCCCGCAGTTCTTCTATACCACTGCCCCCCTGCCCTGCCCGTACGTGGCGGGGCGGACGGAACGCAAGGTGGTGACGGAGATCACCGGCCCGGACGCGGAGGCGCTGCACGACCGGCTCTCGCGCGCCGGGTTCCGGCGCAGCCACAACATCGCGTACGCGCCGGTCTGCCCGTCCTGCCAGTCCTGCGTGGCGATCCGCATTCTCGCCGCGCATTTCCAGCCCGACCGCGCGCTGCGCCGCGTCGCCAAGGCGAACCGGTCGGTCGAGGGGTTCGAGGTGCCGGCGCGCGCCACGGCCGAGCAGTTCCAGCTCTTCCAGCGCTACCAGCAGGCCCGCCATAGCGGGGGCGACATGGCGACGATGAGTTTCTACGACTACCGGGCGATGATCGAGGACACGCCGATCGAGAGCCTCCTGATCGAGTTCCGCGAGCCCGACGACCGGCTGATCGGCGCCTGCCTGGCGGATCGCCTCGGCGACGGCCTCTCCGCCGTGTACAGCTTCTTCGACCCCGACCTTGCCAGCCGCTCGCTCGGCACCCACGCCATCCTCTGGCTGATCGACCGGGCACGCCAGGTCGGCCTGCCCTATGTCTATCTTGGCTATTGGGTGCCCGAGAGCCGCAAGATGGCCTACAAGGCGCGCTTCCGCCCGACCGAGATCCTGGTGGGCGGCACGTGGCGGATGCTGACCGAGGCCGATCTGGAACCGGACAGCGTGGCCGCGCGCGCCCTGATGTCGGAATCCGCCTCCTGACTGGTGAGACGGAGCCCGCGTGGCTGGTCTGGGCGCGGGAAATCCAGGCGATCGCCCAAACAGGGCTCGCCTTCACCAAAGACCCTTACGACGCGGAGCGGTTCACGGCGCTGCGCGGCCTCGCCGCCCACATCCTGGCGCACCACACGAGTGCCGATGCGCGCCGGATCGAGGCGCTGTTCGCGGGCGAGACGGGCTACGCCACGCCGAAGATCGACGTGCGCGCCGCCGTGTTCGATGCGCAGGGCCGCATCCTGATGGTGCGGGAGACGGCCGATCAGGGTCGCTGGACCTTGCCGGGCGGGTGGGCGGACGTGAATCAGACGCTCGCCGAGTGCGTGGTCCGCGAGGTGGAGGAGGAATCCGGCTACCTTGCGCGGGTGGTGAAACTCGCGGCGGTGTGGGATCGCGCCCGGCAGGGACACACCCCGGGCGTTTTCTCCTGTGCCAAGCTGTTCTTCGTCTGCGCCCTGGAGGGCGGGGCGCCGCGCGCGAGCCTGGAGACGAGCGAGTGCGCTTGGTTTCCCGAGGATGCGATTCCCGCCGATCTCTCGCGCGGCCGCGTGCTGCCCAGCCAAATCGCGCGGATGTTCGTCCATTGGCGGGAACCGGGGAGGGCGACGGAGTTCGAGTAGGCTCGACCTCAGGGGATAGGGCGGAAAAGCGCAGCGCATTCC
>DATFDN010000256.1:0-10300 GCA_035252035.1 Acetobacteraceae bacterium
CTAAGCCCGACGCAGCTCACCGACCTCACCAATCAGCTCATCAGTGCGCAGCCGTTCCTGGGCCAGCTCGTCGCTGATCCCAGCGCGCGCGGCTTGTTTTCGGCCCTCGCGCTGCTCGGCATGGGTGCCACGCAGGGGCAAGCGGACCTTGCCCCCTATGATCCCGTGCTGCGCGGATTCACCCAAACCATTCGCGATGCCCTCAACGGACATCCCCAGCCCTTGTCCTGGCAGACCCTACTGGGCGGCGGGCTGACGGATCTGGCCGGGAAATACGTCTTCGTCCTGGCGCAACCCAAGCTCAACTTCGGAGCGCTTGAGCCGGGCGGCGCGGCGGTCGCGGCGATCGAACGGGCGGCCTCCGATTTACCCTACGTCAAATCCGGCGCGGCCCGTGTCCGCATCACCGGGCCGGTCGCGCTGGCTGACGAGGAGTTCGCGACCGTCGCCGAGGGGGCCGTTTGGGGGCTGGTTGGCAGCGTCGTGCTAATCACGCTCTGGCTGTTCCTGGCGGTCACGACATGGCGGCTGATCGTGCCGATCCTGATGACCCTGGCGCTCGGGCTCGCGCTCACCCTGCTGTTCGCCGCGGCCGCGGTCGGCACCCTTAACCTGGTCTCGGTCGGCTTCGGCGTGTTGTTCGTCGGCATCGCGGTCGATTTCGCCATTCAATTCGCGGTGCGCTACCGCGAGCGCCGCTACGAGGTGGGCGACCTGGCCGAGGCGCTGCGCCGCACGGGGGCACGGACAGGCGTGCAGATCCTGATCGCCTCGGTTGCGACCGCCGCCGGGTTTCTCGCCTTCGTACCGACCGATTTCGTCGGCGTGGCCGAGCTTGGCCTGATCGCGGGCGTGGGCATGTTGATCGCTTTCGTCTGCACGATGACATTCCTGCCGGCGGCTATCGCGCTGTTCCGCCCGCCAGGGGAAGTCGCCGAGGTCGGATTCCGCTGGGCGGCGCGCCTGGACGCCGCGGTCACGGCCCGCCGCAAGCCGATCCTCGCGGCCTTCGCCGGGGCCGGTATCGCCGCGATGGTGCTCTCGCCCCACCTCGCCTTCGATTCCAACCCGCTGCATACAAAGAATCCCAACACCTCGGCGATGCGGACCTTGCAGGATCTGATCGCTTCGCCCGTGACCAACCCGTACACGATCGATATCATGGTGCCGTCCGTGGCGGCGGTCGCGCCTGTCGCGGCGAAGCTGCGGCAGCTTCCGAGCGTGATGAGCGTCCGCTCGATCGACAGCTTCATCCCCGAGGACCAAGACCAGAAGCTCGCGATCCTAGCCGACGCGCAGCAAATCCTGGGTCCGACTTTGTCCGCCCAGCCAGCCGGGACGCCCGTCACCCCGGCCGATATCCGCATGGCCGCCAAAACGGCGCTGGCGCAGATCGAGCCGGCCTTGCAGCATGTGCCGACCGACTCGGCGTTGGTCCAGCTCGCGCAGGCGCTGCGCGCGCTGACGACCGCGCCCGATTCCGTGCTGATCGCCACCAACGAGGCGCTGACCCGCTTTCTGCCGAGCGAGCTGGCGCAGTTGCGGCTTTCGCTTGACGCTCAGCCCGTCACCTCGGCTTCGGTGCCGGAGAGCGTGAAGCGCGACTGGGTGCTGCCGGATGGGCGGGCGCGCATCCAGGTCGTGCCGAAGCCGATCTCCGATAAGACGGGCGACCAGCTCACTGCCTTCGTCGATCAGGTGCGCTCGGTGGCGCCTGAGGCCGGCGGGCCGGCGGTGACAATCTATGAGACCAGCCGGACCATCATGATGGCGTTCCGCGACGCCGCCGCCTACGCCTTGGGAGCGATCGCCCTGATCCTGCTGGTGTCGCTGCGGAGCTTACGCGACGCGGCGCTGGTGATGGCGCCGCTTCTCATGGCGGGACTGCTGACCTTGCTCGTGATCGTGCTGATGCCGCTGCCGCTGAACTACGCCAACATCATTGCCTTGCCACTGCTGCTCGGGGTCGGTGTCTCGTTCAACGTCTACTTCGTCATGAACTGGCGCGACGGCAGGCGTGCCGTGCTCGCCTCGCCGACGGCGCGCGCGATCCTGTTCTCGGCCCTGACCACCGGGACCGCCTTTGGCTCGCTCGCGCTATCGGCGCATCCGGGCACGGCGAGCATGGGCGACCTGCTCCTCATCAGCCTGGGATGCACGTTGCTCGCGAGCCTGCTGTTCATTCCCGCCCTGTTGGCGAGCGTGCGAGCCCGGCCGGTCAAGCGGTGATGCATCGCACCCGCCGGCCTGGCGCGAGCCGGAATGCCCGCCCTTGACTCGCGCCTGCTCCCGGTCTGCCATCCGCCGCCCGTCAACAACCGCCATCCGCGCTTGCCCCAGCTCTCACTGCATAGCCCGATCGGCGACCTGACCCTGTCGGAGGAGGCGGGACGCATCGTCGCGCTCGACTGGGGGTGGGGACGCGATCAGACCGAGACCGCGCTGTTGCGCACCGCGCGCGAGCAGCTCTTCGCGTATTTCGACGGCGTGCTGCGCGTGTTCGATATCCCGCTCGATCCGCCCGGCACACCATATCAGCGCCGCGTCTGGCAGGCGCTGCGCGCCATTCCCTACGGGCAGACAGAGACTTATACCCAGATCGCGGTGCGCGCCGGAGGGGTGGCCCGCGCCGTGGGACAGGCCAATCGGGTTAACCCCATCCCCATCTTGATCCCCTGCCACCGGGTCGTGGCGGCTGGCGGGCTTGGCGGCTACTCAGGGGGCGATGGGCTCGATACCAAACGCTGGCTGCTCGCGCTTGAGACCCGCACCATCGACGGAGAACGCGCATGACCAAGGCCATCCGCATCCACGCCTATGGCGGTCCGGAGGTGCTGAAGTGGGAGGACGTGCCCGCGCCGGAGCCAGGCCCCGGCGAGGCGCTGGTCAAGCAAGAGGCAGTTGGTCTGAATTACATCGACGTGTACTTCCGGACCGGCCTCTACAAGGCGCCCTCGATGCCCGCGATCCTCGGGATGGAAGGTGCCGGCACCGTGACCGCGGTTGGCGACGGCGTGACCGAGGTGAAGGTCGGCGATCGCGTCGCCTATGCGGGAGGCACCATCGGGGCCTACGCCATGGAGCGCGTCATTCCCGCCGACCGGCTGGTGCGCGTGCCGGCGGGGATCGACCTCAAGACCGCGGCGGCGATGATGCTGCAAGGCTTGACGACGCAGTATCTGCTGCGCCGCACCTATCGGGTGAAGCCGGGCGACACGATCGTGGTCCACGCGGCCGCTGGTGGGGTCGGGCTGCTGATGTGCCAATGGGCCAAGCATCTCGGCGCGACCGTGATCGGCGTGGTCTCGACGCCCGAGAAGGCGGAGCTGGCCCGCTCCTCCGGAGCGGCGCACGCGCTGGTGGGCCACGCGAACCTCGCCGCCGAGGTGAAACGCATCACCGGCGGGGCGATGGTGCCCGTGGTCTATGACAGCGTGGGCAAGGACACGTTCATGGCAAGCCTCGACTGCCTCGCCCCGCTCGGCCTGATGGCAAGCTTCGGCAACGCCTCCGGCCCGGTACCGCCCTTCGACATCTCCGTCCTGTCGGCCAAGGGCAGTTTGTACCTCACCCGCCCGACGCTCGCGACCTACACCGCCAAGCGCGCGGACTTGGAAGCGGCGGCGAAGGAGTTGTTTGATGTCGTCGGCGTGGGCGCGGTAAAAATCCAGGTCAATCAGACGTTCCCGCTGAAGGACGCGGCGAAGGCGCATGAGGCGCTGGAGGCGCGGCGGACCACCGGCAGCACGGTGCTGCTGCCCTGAGCGGAACCGGACACAGTCCCGCCGCTTCGGTCACGCCAACCCGCGTTTCGCGCCGCTCGCGCATCACCGCGATGATTGTCGCTTGCGCGCTGTTCATGCAGAACCTCGATTCGACGGTCATCGCCACCGCGCTGCCGGCGATGGCCAAGGCGTTCGGCTCCGACCCGGTGCGCATGAACGTCGCGCTGACGGCCTATCTGCTCAGCGTGGCGGTGTTCATCCCGGCCAGCGGCTGGGTGGCGGACCGGTACGGGTCGCGGCGCGTGTTCTGCGCCTCCATCGCCGTGTTCACGCTCGGCTCCGTGCTGTGCGGCCGCGCCGACACCCTCGCTTTCCTGGTCGCCGCTCGCATCCTCCAGGGCGCGGGCGGGGCGATGATGGTCCCTGTGGGCCGGCTGGTGCTGCTGCGCACAGTGGCGCGCACCGAGCTTGTCGCGGCGATGGCTTGGCTCACCGTCCCGGCCCTGCTCGGCCCGGTGGTGGGACCGCCCCTCGGCGGGTTCATCGTCACCTACGCCTCGTGGCGCTGGATCTTCGACATCAACGTGCCGATCGGTGTCATCGGCATCGCCCTGGTCCTGGCCTTCATCGAGGAGGTGCGCGAGCCACCAAGGGGCGCCTTCGATGCGCGTGGGCTTGTCTTGTCTGGATTGGCCCTGTCGGGGCTGATGTTCGGACTGGAGACGGCCGGACGCGGCGTGATCGCGCCCTCGGTCACGGCCGGGCTGGTCTCGGCGGGCCTGCTCGCCGGGATCCTCTACGTGTGGCACGCGCGGCGCCATCCGGCGCCGCTGCTCGACCTGTCGCTGCTCCGGCTGCCCTGCTTCGGTGTCGCGCTGGGCTCGATGGTGCCGTTCCGCATTGGAATCGGGGCCATCCCGTTCCTGCTGCCGCTGATGCTGCAAGTGGGATTCGGGCGCACCGCGGCGCAGAGCGGCATGGTCACATTCGCCAGCTCGGCGGGGGCCTTGGTCATGAAGCCGGTGGCGCAGCGGATGTTGCGCCTGTTCGGGTTCCGCGACACGCTGATCTGGAACGGCCTGCTTTCGGCGGCGCTGCTCGCCCTCTGCGCCGCCTTCCGCCCGGCCTGGCCAGCGGCGGCGATCTACGCCGCGCTGCTGATCGGCGGGTTCTTCCGCTCGCTTCAGTTCACCGCCTACAACACCCTCGCCTATGGCGACGTGCCGCGCGAGCGCGTCAGCGCCGCGACCAGCCTCTACACCGCCGGCCAGCAGCTTGCGGCGACGATCGGTATTTCGGCGGGCGCCGCGGCCCTGGAGGGCGCGATGGCTATGTCGGGGCGTGGGGTGCCGGCGGTGCGGGATTTCAGCATCGCGTTTCTCGTCGTTTCGGTGCTCATGCTCGCCGCCGTGCCGGTTGTGTTCCTGATGCCGCGCGAGGCGGGGGACGACCTGGCGGGGCGAACGCGAGAGGGGACGGCGGAAGGGGCGAGACGGCGCGGCGGCACGGTTGGCACAACGCAATTTGACCGCCTCAAGGCGCGCGGCTAGCCTCGGGCGGTAACGAAACGATCTAAGAGCAGACCGGAGAGCGTGATGCTGAAGGTGTATCTCGACCCTTGCACGGTGAACTCCCGCAAGGTGCTGGCGGGTCTGGACTTGGTGGGAGCGCCCTACGAGCTCGTGCATGTCGATTACTTCACCGGCGCTCAAAAGCAGCCGGCGTTCCTTGCTCTTAATCCGAACGGCGCCGTACCGGCCATGACCGACGGCGATTTCACGCTCTGGGAGTCGAACGCGATCCTGCAATACGCGGCGGACGTGAGTGACGCCGCGCGCTTCTATCCGAAAGATCCGAAACAGCGCGCGGACATCAATCGCTGGATGCTGTGGGAGGCGGCGACCTGGTTCCCAAGCTGCTACGTCTACCTTGTCGAGTACGTGGTCAAGCCGCTGCTGAAAGCCGAGCCGGACGAGGCGGTGATCGCCAAGGAAGCCCCGAACTGGCATCGCCTCGCCGGCATCCTGGACGCGCGGCTGGCGAAATCGAACTGGCTGACCGGCGACAGCGTCACGATCGCCGACATCGCGGTGGCCGCCCCGATGCACCTGCACACCCAGCAACGCCTGCCGCTCGCCGAGCACCCGAATCTGCGGCGATGGATGACGGAGGGGATCGAATCCCTGCCGTGCTGGCACCGCACCCAGGCGGCCGTTGTCAAGGCGCTGGTCCCTGCTTAAGTCTTTTCGGCGCCGCACAGCCGTTGAGGAGACATCCGATGCCAGCTCAAGACACGGTTCGCGGAACGTTCAATTACACGCGCGACACCGGGACGCTTCCGGAGATCTACTTCTACGAGCCGCCACCCGGCACCCAGATCCACACGCCGGGCGACGACCCGCGCGAGATGCCGGTCCATGACGGCTGGTCCCGCGCGCGCGACTTTTCGCTGGACCGGGAAGGTTTCGCGCTGCGGGACTTCCCCTCTGCCTTCGAGGACTGGGACGAGGACGCGGCCATCAAGGCGCGTTTCTATCCGGAGGTGATCGACTTCGTCCGCGCCTCGGTGGGCGCGAGCCGGGTCGTGATCTTCGACCACACGATCCGCACCAAGGCGAACGCAGCCCAGCAGACCGCCGAGCATACCACGACCCAGCGCGCGCCGGTGATGCTGGTGCATTGCGACTACACGCCGAACTCGGGCCCGCTGCGGGTGCGCCAGCTCCTCCCCGACGAGGCCGACGCGCTGCTGAGGCGCCGAGTGACCTTCTACAACGTTTGGAAGCCGCTGCGCCGGCGCGTCGAGGAGAAGCCGTTGGCGATGTGCGACGTGACCTCCTCAACCCAGGCCGACTTCATCACCATGGCCCTGCGCTACCGCGAGCGCAACGGAGAGATCTTCGTGCTGCGCCATGCCCCGCAACATCATTGGTGGTATTTCCCAGGCATGACGCCGGATCAGGCGCTGCTCCTGAAGACCTACGAATCCGAAACCGATGGGCGGGCGCGCTTCCTTGGGCACAGCGCCTTCGATGATCCGAACACCCCTCCCGACGCCCCGGCGCGGGAGAGCATCGAGTTGCGCACCATCGCCTTTTTCTGAGGGCGGCCCGTGCCGGACGACCCGTTCTCGCTCGCCGACCGCGTCGCCTTGATCACCGGCGCCAATAGCGGGATTGGCCTGGCGTTGGCGACCGCGTTCCGCGATGCCGGCGCCCGTGTCGCTATCGGCGGCAGGCGGGCGGAGCGCAACGCCAAGGCGGCGGCGGAATTGGGATCTCAGGCAGCCCCGATCACCCTCGACGTCAGCGACGAGGCTTCGGTCACGCGCGCCGTCGAGGAAACCGTCGCCCGATTCGGCCGGCTCGACATCCTCGTGAACAATGCGGGGCTCATCAGCCGTCGCACGTCGGTGACGGAACTTGACCGCGCCGATTGGCAGCGCGTGATCGACACCAACCTGACCGGCGCTTTCTTATGCACGAAGCACGCCGCGCGCCGGATGCGCGCGCAAGGCGCCGGCAAGATCATCAACATCGCATCGGTCTATGGGCTCACCGCGCCAAGCCGGGGCCTGCAAGTCGCCTACACCGTCGCCAAGCACGCGCTGATCGGGCTGACGCGCGTCAACGCGGTGGAGCTGGCGCCGCTGGGCATCCAGGTCAACGCGGTCGCGCCGGGTTGGTACTTCACGGAGATGACCGAGGAATTGCGCGGCACCGGGTTCCACCACGCGATCGAGCGCCGCACCCCGGCTGGACGATGGGGCGAGACGCGGGATCTGGTTGGAGCCGTGCGCTTCCTCGCTGCCTCGGCTTCGGATTTCGTGAGCGGCACTGTAATCCAGGTGGATGGCGGCTTCCTGGCCAGCGACGGCACCGATCGGGGCTGAGGCGCCTGCAAGGGATAGCTCACATCCCTCTCGACCGCGCCAATGCAGACTGTCCGCGAGCGGGCCTCCGCTCGGCATTGGTGCGGCGGCCCTGTCAGTCCACCCCGGCGCCGTCATATATGTAATCACATAGGGGAAAACGCGAAATGATCGGTTTTGCTGTCCTTGGTTGTGGCCGCATTGGCAGGATGCACGCTCGCAACATCAGGTCGCATCCGCGCGCCGATCTGGTCTCATGCTACGACATCGTAAGCAAGGCAGCCGAAGACACGGCGCGGGAGCTCGGCGCCAAGGCCGCGGGCTCCATCAACGACGTGCTCTCCGACCGCCGGGTCCAGGCGGTGCTCATCGCGTCATCGACCGATACCCATGTCGATCTGATCACGCGGAGCGTGAAGGCCGGCAAGGCCGCGCTATGTGAAAAGCCGATTGATCTCGACATGGGACGCGTCGATGGGTGCTGGCGGGAGATCGGCGGACTCCATCCGATGCTGATGATCGGCTTCAATCGACGCTTCGACCCGTCCTTCAAGACGCTGCGCGACCGCATCCAGGCTGGTGAGATCGGCAACCTAGAGCAAGTCGTCATCACCAGCCGCGATCCAGAGCCGCCGCCGGCGCATTACATCCCGCACTCTGGCGGCCTGTTTCGCGACATGACGATCCACGATTTCGATATGGCGCGCTACCTTGCGGGCGAGATTGTGGAGGTACAGGCGATCGGCGCCAACCTCGTCGATCCGGCGATCGGCGAGCTTGGTGATATCGACAGCGCGATGGTCCTGTTGCGGGCCGCGGGCGGCGCACTGGTTCATATCAACAACAGCCGCCGTTGCGCCTACGGCTATGACCAGCGCATCGAAGTCTTTGGCGGAAAGGGTATGCTACAGGCGCGGAACCGCCATCCAAACACGATTGAGTTTTGGGGTGATGGATGGACCCATGCGCGCGATCCGCTAATGACCTTCTTCGTCGAGCGCTACCGGGACGCTTACAACGCGGAGATCGAATATTTCGTCGATTGTCTTGAGAATGGTAGAGAACCGGTGCCGGGCTTCGCTGACGGACGCGAGGCACTGCGACTCGCGGACGCGGCGCTGGAGAGTCTGCGCGCCGGCAAGGCCGTGAAACTCTGAGGCGCCATGAGCGAAGGAGGGTCAAGGGCATGAGCACGGTTCGGCTGACCGCGGCGCAGGCGGTGGTGCGCTATCTTGCCGCGCAGCGCACGCCTCTGGACGGCGGGGAGGCTCCCCTTTTCGCCGGCTGCTGGGCGATCTTTGGCCACGGCAACGTCGCCGGCATGGGCGAGGCGCTTTACCACGTGCGCGAGGCGCTGCCGACTTACCGCGCGCACAATGAGCAGGGCATGGCGCTGGCCGCGGTGGCATTCGCCAAGGCCAAGAACCGGCGGCAGATGACGGCCTGCACGACCTCGATCGGCCCAGGCGCGATGAACCTGTTGACCGCCGCGGGCGTGGCGCATGTCAACCGCCTTCCCGTGCTGTTCCTTCCCGGCGACGTGTTCGCCACCCGCCGCCCCGACCCAGTGCTGCAACAGCTTGAGGACTGGGGCGATGCGACGGCGAGCGTGAACGACTGCTTCAAGCCGGTCTCGCGCTACTGGGACCGCATCACCCGCCCGGAACAGTTGCTGGTGTCGCTGCCCCGCGCGGTCGCAACGCTGACCGATCCCGTCACCTGTGGCCCGGCCACGCTCAGCCTATGTCAGGACGTGCAGGCCGAAGCCTATGATTTCCCGGAAGCATTCTTCGCTCCCCGCTTGCACCAACCGCGCCGCCCAGGTGCCGATCCGATCGAGCTTGCCCGCGCCGCTGAATTGCTCCGGAACGCGGCGCGGCCACTCATCATCGCGGGGGGCGGCGTGCTCTACGCCGAGGCCGCCGAGACGCTGCGATCTTTCGCCGCGCGGCATCGCATCCCGGTCGCGGAGACGCAAGCGGGCAAGAGCGCGATGCCCTGGGATCACCCGCAAGCGGTGGGCGCGATCGGCGTGACCGGCGGCTCGGCGGCCAACGCGCTGGCGCGCGAGGCTGACGTGCTGCTCGCCGTGGGCACAAGGTTGCAGGACTTCACCACCGGTTCGCGCGCACTGCTTCCCGGCCAAGCGAGACTTGTCCAGCTCAACATCCAGGCATTCGATGCCTGCAAGCACAACGCCGTGCCGTTGGTCGGCGATGCCGGCCGCACGCTGGAGGAACTCGCTGCGGCAATGGGCGGGTATGTGGCGCCCCAAGCATGGCAATCGCGCGTCGCGGACTCGATCCGTAATTGGAACGCGGCCGTTGACGCGGCGACCGCGCCAGGCGACGCGGTGCTGCCCAGCGATGCGCAGGTGCTGGGCGCGGTGAACCGCGCGATAGGGCCGCGCGATATCATGGTCTGCGCCGCTGGCGGCCTGCCGGGAGAGCTGCACAAGCTGTGGCGCGCATCGGCGCCCAACACCTATCACCTGGAGTACGGCTTCTCCTGCATGGGCTACGAGATCGCCGGCGGGCTGGGAGTGAAGCTCGCCCGCCCCGACCGGGATGTGTTCGTCATGGTCGGTGACGGCAGCTATATGATGCTGAATTCCGAGCTGCAAACCTCGGTGATGCTCGGGCGAAAGCTGATCGTGACCGTGCTCGACAATCGGGGCTTCGGCTGCATCGACCGGTTGCAGCGC
>DATFDN010000257.1:0-2704 GCA_035252035.1 Acetobacteraceae bacterium
GGAAGCGGCGCGGACCAGGTCCACGGCGTTGAACCGGCCGGTCAGGTCGGGGGAGACCCCGACGACGATGCTGGCCTTGCCCTCGGCGGTGGAAACCAGTGCCACGACGCCGCTGCCAAGCTGCTTGCCGATCGCATCGGCCAGCCCCTTCAGCTCGCGCGCGGGCACCTCGCCGAGGTTGCGAGCCGCGAGCTTCACGCCCGCGACGTCCTCGACCTGGGCATCCCCTCCGCCCGTGGCCAGCTTGCGCTGCGTGTCGGCAAGCTGGCGCTCCAGCCGCCTGCGGTCCTCCATGATCGCCGCGATGCGCTCGGCCACGTCCATCGGACTGACGCGCAGTATGCCGGCGGCCTCGTTCAAGACCCGTTCCTGGGAAGCGACCACCTCCTCGGCGGCCTCGCCCGCGACCGCCTCGATCCGGCGGACCCCGGCGCTGACCGCGCCCTCCCCCACAATGCGGAAATAGCCGATGTCGCCGGTGCGGCAGACATGGGTGCCGCCGCACAGCTCGATCGAGTAGGCCGGCTTGTTGCCCTCGCCCTCGCCCATCATCACGACGCGGACTTCCTCGCCGTATTTCTCGCCGAACAACGCCATCGCACCCATCTCGACCGCCGCCTCGGGGGTCATCAGGCGGGTGACGACCTCGGCGTTCTCGCGGATGCGGCGGTTCACCTCCGCCTCGACCCAGGCGAGCTCATCGGCGGTGATCGGCCGGGGCTGGCTCACGTCGAAGCGCAGCCGGTCGGGCGCGTTCAAGCTGCCCTTCTGGGTGACGTGCGTGCCGAGCTTGCGCCGCAGCGCCTCGTGCAGCAGGTGCGTGGCGGAATGGTGCGCGCGGATCGCGCCCCGGCGCGCGTGATCGACCTCGGCCAGCACCGCCTGGCCCACACGCGCGACGCCGGACGCGACCACGCCGTAATGGACGAACAGATCGCCCAGCTTGCGCTGGGTGTCGCTGACCGCGATGCGCAACCCGTCGGGGCCGGAGATCACGCCCGTGTCGCCCACCTGTCCGCCGCTCTCGCCGTAGAACGGGGTCTGGTTGAGGACCACCGCGACTTCCTCGCCGGCCTTGGCCTCCCTCACCCGCACGCCGTCCGCGACTAGCGCGACGATCTCGCCCTCGGCGCTCTCGGTTGCGTAGCCCAGGAACTCGGTCGCGCCCGCCTTCTCCTTGATCTCGAAGAAGACCTGCTCGGTGGCCGCCTCGCCCGATCCGGCCCAGGCGGCGCGGGCGCGGGCGCGCTGCTCCTCCATTGCTTGCGCAAAGCCCTCGACATCGACCGTCCGCCCCTGCTCGCGCAGCGCGTCCTGAGTCAAGTCGAGCGGGAAGCCGTACGTGTCGTACAGGCGGAACGCCACCGCGCCGGGCAGCGCCTCACCCTGGCCAAGCCGCGCCGTCTCTTCGTTCAGCAGGGAGAGCCCGCGCTCCAGCATCGCCTTGAAGCGCGTCTCCTCCAGCAGAAGCGTCTCCTCGATCAGCGCCTGGGCGCGGCCAAGCTCCGGATAGGCGGCGCCCATCTGGCGGACCAGCGTGGGCACCAGGCGCCACATCACCGGCTCGCGCGCGCCCATCATGTGCGCCTGGCGCATGGCGCGGCGCATGATCCGGCGCAGCACGTAGCCGCGTCCTTCGTTGGAGGGCAGCACGCCGTCGGCGATCAGGAACGAGGTGCTGCGGAGATGGTCGGCGATGACGCGGTGCCCGACGCGGAACCGCCCGTCAGGCTCCTGACCCGTCGCCTCGGCGCTGGCCAGGATCAGCGCGCGCAGCGTGTCGGTGTCGTAGTTGTCGTGCTTGCCTTGCAGGATCGCGGCGATGCGTTCCAGCCCCATGCCGGTGTCGATCGAGGGGCGCGGAAGCGGCACGCGGACGCCGGGCGGTCCCTCCTCGAACTGCATGAAAACCAGGTTCCAGATCTCGACGAAGCGATCTCCGTCCTCGTCGGGGCCGCCGGGCGGCCCGCCTGGGACGCTCGGGCCGTGGTCGAAGAAGATCTCGGAGCACGGGCCGCACGGGCCGGTGTCGCCCATGCGCCAGAAATTGTCCGAGGTCGGGATGCGGACGATGCGGCTCTCGGGCAGGCCCGCCACCTTGCGCCAGAAGAGGGCGGCGTCGTCATCCTCCGCGAACACCGTCACCATCAGCCGCTCGGGCGAGAGGCCGAAATCGCGCGTGACGAGCTCCCAAGCGTAGGCGATCGCCTGTTCCTTGAAGTAGTCGCCGAAACTGAAATTGCCCAGCATCTCGAAGAAGGTGTGGTGGCGCGCGGTGTAGCCGACATTGTCGAGGTCGTTGTGCTTGCCGCCGGCGCGCACGCATTTCTGCGAGGTCGCGGCGCGCACGTAAGGCCGCTTCTCCACGCCGGTGAACACATTCTTGAACTGCACCATGCCGGCATTGGTGAACATCAGCGTCGGGTCGTTGCGCGGCACGAGCGGCGAGGACGCCACGACCTGGTGGCGGTCGCGCGCGAAATAATCGAGGAAGCCTTTGCGGATATCGTTGACGCCGCTCATGTGAACGCTTGACGAGCCCCCTGCCCCCCACGGGCTAACCCCGCGTCAGGCTTGATGTTTCGAGGGCCTATGTAGCGGCGGGGGTGCGCGGAGTCTAGGAAGCCTGGTCCGGGCGTCCTGGGTGCTGCGTGCGCGCCAATTCAAAGGCTGGAACGGTGGCCCCGGTGAACCGGCCCGGCTT
>DATFDN010000258.1:0-3504 GCA_035252035.1 Acetobacteraceae bacterium
CGTGCCGCCCAACCGGCTGGCCGCCTTGGCGCGCTACGGCCTGGCCGCCAAGACGCCGCAGCTGCGCCAGTTGGCCGAGCCGCGGCGCACCGCCACGCTGCTCGCCGCCGTCTGGCAGCTCGAACGGCTGGCAACGGACGAGGCGCTCGACCTCTTCGATGCGCTCATGACGACGAAGCTGCTCGCCAAGGCCGAGCGCGCGTCGGCGCGGGAGCAGCTCCGGACGCTGCCCCGGTTCGCCGCCGCCTCCAGCACGCTCGCGGCCGTGGTGCAGCTGCTGCTGGAACCGCCAACGGCGGAGACGGAGTTGTCGCTCGCGGAGCTGTGGGCGGTGATCGAGCGGGTCGTGCCGCGGGAGGAGGCCAGCGCCGCCCTCGCCGCGGTTCGGGCGCTGGCCCCGCCGTCGGACGAGGCCGCCGAGGCGCTCTGGCATGCTGAGCTGCTCACCCGCTACCAGACGATCCGGCCCTTCCTGCCGCTCCTGGGGACGACCATCCCCTTCGACGTGGCCGAAGGCGGCCGCGCGGTGCTGACGGCGCTGCACCGGCTGCCGGACCTGCTCGGGCGCAAGAAGGTGCGCAAGGCGGAGATTGCCGTGGACCTGGTCACCGGCGGCTGGCGGCGCTTGGTCTACGGGCCGGGCGACGCCGACCTGGTGGACCACCGCGCCTACGCCTTCTGCGTCCTTGAGCAGCTCCAGAAGGCGCTGCGTCGGCGCGACGTCTACGCGCGGCGCTCGGACCGCTGGGCCGATCCGCGGGCGCGGCTGCTCGCCGGGCCGGCCTGGGACGAGACGCGCCCGGCGGTGCTTGCCGCCTTGCGGCTGCCCGAGCAGCCCGACGCCCACCTGGAGGAACTGGGCGTGCGCCTGGACACGGCCAACCGGGAGCTCGCCGCGCAGCTGCCCGCCCATGCGGCGCTCGAACTGACCAGCGTGGGCGAGCGACTCAGCCTGGGCCGGCTGGATGCGGAGCCGGAGCCGCCCAGCCTCGTCGAGCTGCGCGCCCTGGTCGCCGCCATGCTGCCCCGCGTCGATCTGCCGGAGCTGCTGCTGGAGGTCCACGCCTGGACCGAGTGCCTCTCGGCGTTCACGCACCTCTCCGAGGCCGGGGCGCGCTTGACGGACCTGCCGCTCTCGGTCGCGGCCGTGCTGGTCGCCGAAGCCTGCAACATCGGCCGGCGCCCGGTCAGCAGCCCCGGCGTCCCGGCGCTCACCCGCGACCGCCTCTCGCACGTGGACCAGAACTACGTGCGCGCCGAGACCATCGGGGCGGCCAATGCGCGCCTGATCGAGGCGCAGGCCGGCATCCCGCTGGCCCAGGCATGGGGCGGCGGCCTGGTCGCGAGCGTCGATGGCTTGCGCTTCGTCGTGCCGGTGGCGACGCTGGGCGCCGGCCCCAACCCGCGCTACTTCGGCCTGCGGCGGGGCGCCACCTGGCTCAACGCCGTGAACGACCAGGCCGCCGGGATCGGCGCCATCGTCGTGCCCGGCACGCTGCGCGACAGCCTGTACATCCTCGACTTGCTGCTCAACGTGGACGGCGGCCCTCGGCCCGAGATGGTCGTGACGGATACGGCGTCCTACTCCGACATCGTCTTCGGCCTCTTCCGCATCCTGGGCTACCAGTTCTCGCCGCGCATCGCCGACCTCACCGACACGCGCTTCTGGCGACTGGACGCTGGCGCGGATTACGGGCCGCTCAATGCGCTGGCCCGCTTTCGCGTCAACCGCCAGCGCATCCGCGAGCACTGGGCCGATCTGCTGCGCACCGCCGGCTCCTTGCAGACCGGCAGCGTGCGGGCCTACGACTTGCTCCGGATGCTCCACCGCGACGGCCGGCCGTCCCGCCTCGGTCAAGCGTTCGCCGAGTATGGCCGGGTCGCCAAGACGCTGCACCTGCTCTCCTTCGTCGACGTGGACGACGGCTATCGCCGCCAGATCGGCGCCCAGCTCAACCTGCACGAGGGGCGGCATCAGCTCGCCCGCAAGCTCTTCCACGGGCAGCGCGGGGAGCTGCGCCAGCGCTACCGCGAGGGCCAGGAGGACCAGCTCGGGGCGCTCGGCCTGGTGCTCAACGCCGTCGTGCTCTGGAACACGCGCTACATGGACGCCGCGCTGGCGCAGCTGCGCGCCAACGGCGCCACGGTGCGGGAGGAGGATGTCGCGCGGCTGTCGCCGCTGGGCTTCAAGCACCTCAACGTCCTGGGGCGCTACGCGTTCGCCCCCGTCGACGCTCGCCAGCTCCGCCCGCTCCGCGATCCGGCGACGGCCGAGGAGGAGGACGACGGGTAGGTCGCCTGGCATGGAGATTCCGGGCGGCGGATCAACGGAACTAAACGGGCATTAGCTGCACTGCAAGATGAGCCAGGCGGCGGAGAAGTCGCGGCGGGCCAGCGCCGCGGCCGGCAGCCAGTAGTAGAGGCGGCCCACATCGCCCCACATCATGCGGGCGGCGTCGTCCGAGTCGACCTGCAGCAGGAGGCGCCAGTCGGCCGCCCCGGCGGCGGGGGGCCCCGGGACGCTGGCGGCGAACTGCAACGTGGTCCGCATGTCGTCCTGGATGGGTTGGGGGTGGCCGAGCAGACGATGGATGACCTGCCCGGACCCGTCCGGGGGGTACACCCGGCGATCGAGCGCCCAGTACGCCTCGACTTCGCCGTCCGTGAGGTCGAACTCGGCGCGGAGCACATCCAGCATCGGCAAGGTGACCTCCGGCGCGAACCGCACGGCGCAGGCCGCGAAGGAGTCGCCGCCGGGGCGCGGGGTGCGCCGCAACGCGCGGGGCGCGGCGTCCGTGTACGTCACCAGCCAGCCGCCACGATCCCCGGGATCGTAACCCGCGGCGAGCTGCTCGGCGTCGGAGAAGAAACTGAGCAGCCCCGTCGTGGGCAGGACGCGGCTGGCCGCATACGGCGCGAGGTCGGGCAGGGCGATCTGCGCGATGAACGACTGCGGCACGCCCTGCCATGCCGGCCAGGCGACGCCGGGAGCGAGGTCCGGTTGGCCGCCGATCTTGGTGGCGCCCAAGGGGAGTTGGCCCTCCGCGATCGGCGTCGTGCGCAGGCGAATGGATTCGGCGCTCTGGGCGATCACCGCATCGGCGATCCGCGCCAGGCCGCCCGTGAGCAGCGATGCCCGCAACTCGTCCGCGTTCACGCGCCGCAGCCCCTCCCCAGTTGGTGGGAATGAGGATAGCGCGAAGACGCCGCCGCCGCCTCGCGGGCGATTGACGCCGCCCGGGTTGGCGGCCCGAGCATTCCGGAAGGATTTCCTTGGGGACCGCCCGCTCAGCCGTCGCCGCCCAGGTCGCCCGCCGCCGCGGCGAGCGCACCCCCCTTTGGGAACGCCGGCTTGCCCGCGGCGAGCGCCTCGAGGAGCGCCGCTTTGCGCACCCGCAGCTTCTTCGCCGCCTCGGCCCGCGTGAGGTGGCCCGCCTCCAGCGCCGCCAGCACCTTGGGCCACTGCGGATGCGCCGTCACCGGCGCCGTGCGTCGCGGCCGGCC
>DATFDN010000259.1:0-10537 GCA_035252035.1 Acetobacteraceae bacterium
ACGATCATGGAGATGGGCGAGCCTCCGGCCGTGCAGAGCGCCGATCCCGCCGTATGGGTCCGCAGCCGCCAATTCACGGGGCGCATCGTCACGGTCAGCAACGCCAAGATCTTCGATGAGCCGGTGTTCAACTACACCCGCGACTTCCCCTACATCTGGGAAGAAGTCACCATCCCGATCCCCTACAAGGCCGACCGCAAGCGGGCCGAGCAGATCCTGCTGGAGGCGGCGGGCGCCTACGCGCTGGGGCCGGAGTCGCTCAGCGAGGAGGCGGCGCGCGGCCTGCGGGCGCGGTACGGCCTCGAATCGATCCAGTTCGAGCAGAAGGTATTCTACCGCCTGACCGACAACTGGCTGGAGCTGACGGTTCGCTTCGTGACCAACGCGCACGACACCCGCCGGGTCAAGGATCTGATGAGCCGCCACATCATCGAGGCATTCGACACGGCGGGGATCGAGGTCGCCTCGGCGACCTACGACATCGTGGGGCTGCCCCCGATCCGGGTGGAGGAGGCTCGCGCGCGGTCCCGCGCGGCGGAATAGCATTACACCTCTCCCGCTTGCGGGAGAGGTGAAGCGGCGGTTCGCCGGGTCGCATTTCAATCTGCTCCGAAGGCGCTCTAGCTGTCGCGGTACGGCATTGATCTGCCCAATTGCTTGGCGGCCTCGAACCGTGATGCTACAGTTTTAAGCACAACGGCCTTGAGAGAGGCGGCCGCAATGCGCACAATCCGCGAAATCATCCGTCACCAGCGTCCCGTGACACTACCTCCGGACGCATCCGTGCGGTCGGCCGCGCGGGCGATGGCCGAGCACCGCGTCGGCTCGGTCATGGCCGTCGAGCGCGGCACGCTGGTCGGGATCATCACCGAACGCGATTGCATCGAGCGGGTGTTGGCGGTGGGCGTTGATCCGGAAACGACCGAGATCGGCGCCGTCATGACCCGCAACGTCATGACCATCACGCCTGATCATCCGCTCGTCAACGCGCTGCACCGTATGCACGACAACGGCTTCCGCCATATGCCGGTGGTCGAGAACGGCGTGCCGATCGGCATGGTGTCGGTCAGGGACGCGCTGGGCTCCGATCTCATCAAGTTCGAGAGCGACGAGGCGACCAAGGAGCGGCTTACGGAAGTGATGTAACCCGAGAGCGGACCGCCAGCTTGGGCGGGCGGGCGATCACGTCCGCTTGCCGCCCGGCTTGGCGCGCCCGACCGGCTTCGGACGCTTGGGAGCGGGCGCGCGCTTCGGCTTGGCGCTCGCCGCTTGCGGGGCCTTGCCCCCGCGCAGCGCGGCAAGGGTGGTGCGCGTGGTGATCTGCTCGGGGTCGGTGCGCAGCTCGATCAGCGCGGGCCGGCCGCTGGCGACGGCGCGCTCGAAGGCGGGGGCGAATGAAGCGGTGTCGCTCACCACCTCGCCATGGCCGCCGAACGCCTCGATGAACTTGGCGAAGTCGGGATTGGTCAGCCCGGTTCCGGAGACGCGGCCGGGAAAGCTGCGCTCCTGGTGCATCCGGATCGTGCCGTACATCTGGTTGTTGAAGACCAGCACGATCGGCGCCACCCCGTGGTGGAACGCGGTCGCGATCTCCTGACCCGTCATCAGGAATCCGCCGTCGCCCACCAGTGCCACGACCATGCGGTTGGGGAAGGTGACTTTGGCGCCGACCGCGGCGGGCACGCTGTAGCCCATCGCGCCGCTGGTCGGTCCGATATAGCGCTGGTGCTCGCGGAAATCGATGAAGCGCGTGGCCCAGCCGGCGAAGTTGCCGGCGTCGGTGGTGACGATGGCATCGCGGGTCAGCATCCCTTCCAAGGTGCGCATGACCTCGGCGAGGTTCAGCGCGCCGGGATAGTGCGGCGGTTCCCGCCCAGCCTCCCGCAACGCCCGCAGCTCGGCCCGCCAGGCGTCCCAGTGGACATGGACCGGTTCGCTCCCCGCCGCCGCCTGGGCGAAGGCGTTGAGGTCGGCGACGATGCCGAGCGCCGGGC
The DNA here is from genome assembly GCA_035252035.1 of Acetobacteraceae bacterium. Classification (GTDB taxonomy): domain Bacteria; phylum Pseudomonadota; class Alphaproteobacteria; order Acetobacterales; family Acetobacteraceae; genus DATFDN01. The sequence goes on from DATFDN010000259.1 coordinate 1,995, forward strand.
GGAACACGCGGCCGATCTCCGCCCCGTCCGGGTGGACCTGCACGATCGGGGCGCCCTTGGTGGCCTCGAACAGCGTGTAGCCTTGCGAGACCGCGTCGCCGAGGCGCGAGCCGATGGCCAGGATCAGGTCGGCCTCCTTGACCTTGGCGATCAGCGCCGGGTCCGATCCCACGCCGAGATCGCCCACGAAGGTTTCCAGCCCGCCGTCATACAAGGCTTGGCGGCGGAAGCCGACGGCGACGGGTATGTCGTGGCCGTGCAGGAAGTCGCGAAGGCCGCGCCGGCCGGCATCGGTCCAGCAGGAGCCGCCGATCACCGCCAGCGGTTTGCGCGCCCGCTGCATCATCGCCCGCAGCTCGGCCATCGCCGCCGGATCGGGATAGGCCGCGGCGAGGGGGGCGCGGCCGATGTCGGCAACCTCGGCCATGTCGCGCTGCATCTCCTCCGACAGGGCGATCACCACCGGCCCGGGCCGGCCGGACAGCGCGACGTCGACCGCGTGGGCGACGATCTCGGGGATGCGCCGCGCCTCATCGATCTGGGTTGCCCACTTCGCGAGCGGGCTGAACATGCGACGGTAGTCGATCTCCTGAAAGGCGTCACGCCCGGCATGTTCGAGCGGGATCTGGCCAACGAACAGCAGGAGCGGCGTGCTGTCCTGCATGGCCGTATGCACGCCAATGGACCCGTGACAGGCGCCTGGGCCGCGCGTGACGAAGGCGGCGGCCGGCCGGCCGCACAACTTGCCATACGCCTCCGCCATGTTCACCGCGCCGGCCTCGAACCGACAGGTGATGAGTCTCAGTCTCTGGCGGACATCGTACAGGCCGTCGAGCACGGCCAGGAAGCTTTCACCTGGAACGGAGAAGGCGTGATCGATTCCCTGCGCGACCAGCGCATCGGCCAAGATCCGCCCGCCCATGCGTGCCCCGGCGCGTGCCTTGCGGGCCTGTGCCAACTCCATACTATCACCCCCGAGGCGCTGAGGCGCTCATTATAGGTACGCCAACAGGTATGTCACGCTAAAATAACGGACCGTGACGGGCGGAGGCTGAAATGCGCGCGATCTTCGTGATGATAAAATGCGAGATGGGCCAGGCCTATCGCGTCGCCCAGGAAGCGGCGGATGGGATCGAGGAGATGTCGGAGCTCTATTCCACCTCCGGCCAGTACGACCTTTTGGGCAAGTTCTACCTCGACCCGAACCAGGATATCGGCCTGTTCGTCACCGAGCGCGTGCAGAGCCTGCCCGGCGTCAAGGACACGTACACGCTGATCACATTCAACGCCTTCACCGCCGCGAGCGGTTGAGGAGGGAGACATGGCGGCCAGCGTACCCGCGCCGTATCGCGTGCAAGCTTACAACACGGCCCACGCATCCGAAAACAAGATCCACGACGACGCCACCGCCAAGCGCTTCGGCTTCGGCGGCGGGCTGGTGCCAGGGGCGGACGTGTACGCGTACATGATGCATGTGCCCGTGCGGCATTTCGGGCGCGCGTGGCTTGAGCGTGGCACCGCCACGTGCCGGTTCGGCAAGCCGGTGTACGACGGGGAGGAGGCGGCGGTCATCGCCGAGCCTGCCGATGGCGGCCTGGCGCTGCGGGTGGAGAGCCGGGCCGTCGTCTGCGCCACTGGCCACGCGGGGCTTCCACCGCAAGAAGCGGCGCCAAGCCTGGATGCGTTTCCCTCCGTCGATCCCCCCGCCATGCGTGAACCGGCCGACGAGTCGTCGCTTTCGCCCGGTAGATTGCTTGGAATGCGTCCGCTCCTGCTGACGCGGGAGTTTGTCGCCGACTATCTGCGCGACGTGCGCGAGACCGACCCTATCTATGCCGAGCAGGGACTCGCGCATCCCGGTATTATTCTGCGTGCTGGCAACTGGGCGTTGAGTCATACAGTCGTACTCGGCCCTTGGATGCATGTCGGCAGCTCGGTCCGCAACTGGGGGCTTGCGCGCGTCGGAGACGTGATCACGGTGCGTGCTCGCGTGGTCGCCAATTACGAGCGCCAGGGGCACCGCTTCGTGGAGCTTGACGCTCTGGTGGTCGCGAATAACCAAACCCCGGTCGCCCGGATCGCGCACACCGCGATCTATCGACCTCGGCAGCTCGAAGCGGCATAGATGTAGAGGCAGGGAGGGTTCGATGTCGAACAAGTCCGAAATCGACACGCTGTTGAAGTCGGCCGTCGAGGCCGGGGACGGGCCCGGCGTCGTCGCGCTCGCCGGCACCGACCAGGGCGCGACCTACGAGGGCGCGTTCGGCAAGCGCGACCTGTCGAAGCCCGATCCGATGACGCCGGACACGGTGTTCTGGATCGCCTCCATGACCAAGGCGATCGTCTCGGCGGCGGCGATGCAGATGGTCGAGCAAGGCAAGGTCGGACTGGATCAGAACCTCGGCGAGATCCTGCCCCAGCTTGCCAAGCCGCAGGTGATCGAGGGCTGGGACGATTCCGGCAAGCCCCGCCTGCGCCCGGCCCGCGGACCAGTCACGCTGCGCCACCTGCTGACCCACACGGCGGGCTTCAGCTATGAGATCTGGAACGCCGATATCGCCCGCTATCAGGAACATGCCGGCATTCCGGGCATCATCTCGTGCGAGAACCGGGCGCTGGAGACGCCGCTCGTCGCCGATCCGGGGACCCGGTGGGAGTACGGCATCAACATCGATTTCGCCGGCAAGCTGGTCGAGACGCTCAGCGGCCAGCGGCTCGACGCTTATTTGCAGGACCACATCTTCGCGCCGCTTGGCATGGCGGAAACCGGCTTCAAGGTCCGTCCCGACCAGCGCCAGCGCCTGGCGCGGATGCACGCGCGCCAGCCGGACGGCAGCCTCGCGCCGATCGATTTCGAGATCCCGCAGGAGCCCGAGTTCCACATGGGCGGGGGCGGCCTCTATTCGATCGGGCGCGACTATCTCGCCTTCTGCCGCATGATCCTCGGCCGCGGCGGCCTCGACGGCAAGCAAGTGCTGAAGCCGGAGACCGTCGCGCTGATGGCGCGGAACCACATGGGCGATCTCACGGTCACGAAGCTGGCGACGGTCTCCGCGCAGACCTCGCACGACGCCGAGTTCTTTCCCGGTATGCTCAAGAAGTGGGGCCTGGGCTTCATGATCAGCACGGAGGCGGTGCCGGGCCGGCGGTCGGCCAACGCGCTGGCCTGGGCGGGACTCGGCAACACATATTTCTGGATCGACCCGGCGAGCCGCGTGTGCGGCGTGATCCTCACGCAGATCCTGCCCTTCGCCGATCCGAAGGTGCTCGCGCTCTACGATGCGTTCGAGACGGCGGTTTACGCTGGGCAGAGCGGTCGCAAGGCAGCCTGAGACCGCGCGGAGCAGGGAGCGGGGCGCATGGACAAGATTCGCATTCTCGCGGAGGGCTTGGGCTTCCCCGAAGGCCCGGTGGCGATGCCGGACGGCACGGTCGTGCTGACCGACATCGCCGGGGGCCGCGTGGTCCGTGTCGCCCCCGATGGGTCCGTCGCGCTGCTCTCCGCCACGGGCGGCGGGCCGAACGGGCTGGCGATCGGCCCGGACGGTGCCCTTTACTGCTGCAACAATGGCGGCAGCCGCTACGTGCCCGGCCACTTCATGGGCCAGGGTCCGGCCGCGGACTACAAGGGCGGCTCGATTCAGCGGATCGATCCGCGCAGCGGCGAGACACGGGTGCTGTACACGCATTGCGGCGAGCATCGCCTCTCCGCGCCCAACGATCTCGTCTTCGACAAACAGGGCGGCTTCTACTTCACCGACATGGGCAAACGCTTCGAGCGCACGCGCGATCACGGCGGGCTCTATTACGCGCTGCCCGACGGGTCGCGCGTGACCGAGATCGCGCACCCGATCGTCAGCGCCAACGGCGTCGGTCTCTCGCCCGACGAGCGCACGGTCTATGTCGCGGACACCGAGGCGGCGCGGCTCTGGGCGTTCGACATCGAAGCGCCCGGCGTGCTGCGCAAGCAGGGCTTCCCCTCGCCGCACGGCGGGCGGCTGGTCGCTGGGCTGCCGGGCTTCGCGCGGTTCGACAGCCTTGCCGTCCAGGCCAACGGCGATATCTGCGTCGCCACCCTGGTCTCCGGCTGCGTCACCGTCATCGCGCCGGACGGACGCATCCTCCGCCAAGTCGCGATGCCGGACACGCACCCGACGAACATCTGCTTCGGCGGCCCGGACCTGCGGACGGCCTATGTCACCCTCTCCGAGACCGGCCGGCTCGGCGCGATGGCATGGCCGGACTCCGGCTTGCCCCTGAATTTCGGCCGCTGAGGGTTTGGCCCGAGGCCAGTTGATGCTAGGGGATACCCGCAACTCAAGGTGTGTGGCGGGTGAAAATGCCGTATTCAGCCGGGATTCCGCGTGGGAACCCCGCGATGGACCAGCGCGTGGCCTCCATCGAGGCGGTCGAAAGCGGACTGTCCGGGGTCGGTTACATCCCGAGCCGGCAGATCGCGACCGCGGTCTATCTGGCGCACCAGCTCCAGAAGCCGATCCTGGTCGAGGGTCCGGCCGGAGTGGGCAAGACGGAGTTGGCGAAGTCGATCGCCGCCTGGCTCGACCTGCCGCTGGTCCGGATGCAGTGCTACGAGGGTCTCGACGAGACCAAGGCGCTGTATGAGTGGAAATACGGCAAGCAGCTTCTCTACACGCAAATCCTGCGCGACAAGATTGGCGAGGTGCTGGGCGACACGCCGACACTGGAGTCCGCGATCGGCAAGCTGCACGATTTCGGGGATCTGTTCTTCTCCGCCGAGTTCCTGGAACCGCGCCCGCTGCTCCGCGTGCTGCAAGCCCCGGACGGAGCGGTGCTGCTGGTCGATGAGGTGGACAAGTCGGACCAGGAGTTCGAGGCGTTCCTCCTGGAGATCCTGTCCGACTATCAGGTGACGATCCCCGAGCTGGGCCGGGTCGCGGCGGAGGTGCCGCCGGTCGTCGTGCTGACATCGAACAACATGCGCGACCTTGGGGACGCGCTGAAGCGCCGCTGCCTGCACCTGCACATCGGCTTTCCCGACGCGAGGCTGGAGAGCCGCATCATCGCGAGCCGCGTGCCGGGGCTGGACGAGAGCTTGCGCCGGCAGTTGGTCGGCTTTGTGCAATCGCTGCGCGGGCTCGACCTGAAGAAGGCGCCCTCGGTCAGCGAGAGCATCGACTGGGCGCGCGTGCTGGTCCTGCTCCACGCCAGCGTGCTGGAAACCGAGCTGGTGCGCGACACCCTGAACGTGCTGCTGAAGTTCGAGACCGACATCGAGACCGCGAGCCGCCAGTTGGGCGAGCTGACCGGCAAGGCGCGGCGCGAGGCCGGGCTGGCGGAGTGATGGTGGCGCACGGGATCGTCCCCCTCTCCCCCGCGCCGCGCGGGGGAGAGGGTTGGGGTGAGAGGGCTGCGCGCCGCACGCTAGGCCGGAGCGGCGTGCCCCCCTCACCCAACCTCTCCCCCCGTTCCGGGGGGAGAGGGGCTGTTTCGGGCGCCTTGCTGCCATGATGACGCAGGCTGGCGCGCTGCCCCCCCTCGAACCCTTGCGCCGCTTCTTCGAAGCCGCCCGTGGCGCGGGCGTGCGCATCTCGCCGGCCGAAAGCATTGACGCCGTGCGCGCGGTGGAGGTGGTCGGCTACGCCGACCGCGCGGTGCTGCGCGACACGCTCGGCCTCGTGCTCGCCAAGACCGTGGAAGAGAAGGCGGCGCTCGCCGAGTGCTTCGACCTTTATTTCAAGCGCGAGGCGCTCGCCGCGCCGGAAGGCGGCGCCGAACCGGGAGTGCCCGATCAGGAGCCCGGCGCGGCGATGCCGGGCCAAGGCGGCGAGGGTGCGGGCGGCGGAGGCGGGGGGCTCGCGCGGATGCTCCTGGAAGACGATCAGGCCGGCCTCGCCGCCGCCATGGAGGAGGCGGGCGAGGCGGCCGGGGTGCCGAATATCCGCTTCTTCACCCAGAAGAACCTGTACGCGCGCCGCGTGCTGGACCGCATGGGCCTGCGCGCCGTGGAGCACGAGATCGCCGAGCTGGATCGCGCGGCGGAGGAACTTGGCCGCGCCCGGCGCCTGGGACGCGCCGTGGAGGGGTTGCGCGATCAGGTGCGCGATTATGTCGAACGCAACCTGCTGCTGTTCGCGCGCGGCGAGAACGAGGCGTTCCGGGAAGAGTTGCTGAAATCGACCCGCCTTTCCAACCTCGACCGGCGCGACTATGACCGGATGCGGGTGCTGGTGCGCGCCATCGCCAAGAAGCTCGCCGCCCGCTATGCCAAGCCTCGCCGGCGCCGGCTGCGCGGCCAGCTCGACGCGCGCCGCACCCTGCGACGGAACATGGGCTGGGGCGGCGTTCCGATGATGACGGTGTGGAAGGAACGCCGCATCGAGAAGCCCCGCGTCATCGCGCTGTGCGACGTGTCCGGCTCGGTCGCGCTGATGGCGCAATTCCTGCTGATGTTCCTCTACGCGCTGAACGAGGCGCTGTCGGACATCCGCAGCTTCGCCTTCGCCGGCAGCCTGATCGAGGTGAGCGACATCCTGGAAGGCGAGGCGATCGAAGGGGCCATAGCGAAGATCCTGGGCATCATCGGCTTCGGATCGTCCAACTACGGCAACGCGCTGCGCGATTTCGAGGAGGGCTGGATGGGCATTGTGGACCGCAAATCCACGGTGATCATCTTGGGCGACGCGCGCGGCAACCGCACCGAGCCGCGCGCCGACATCGTGCAGCGCATCGCCGCGCGGGCCAAGCGGGTGATCTGGCTCAACCCCGAATACCGCACGTCCTGGGGCACCGGCGATTCGGACATGTTCCGCTACGCGCCGCACTGCCAGATGGTGCGGGTGTGCAACACGCTGCGCGACTTGGAGCGGGTGGTGACGGATTTGCTGGAGATGGCGGGATAGGCTCCCGGTGCCATACGGGGTGACGCGATGCGGCAGAAGATATGGCTCTCGTACGATCTTGGGATTCGGGGAGACTACGAGGCCTTCTACACGTGGCTGGACCAGCTCAAGGCGCAGGAATGCGGCACCAACCTTGCTGTGTTCGATTACGAATGGGAAGGCTCCCTGAAGGAGGCGCTGGAGGCGGAGATCGGCGCGGCCATCCAAGTCTCCAGGAATACGCGAATTTATGCCATCTACCATCACGAGGGTCGGATCAGGGGAGCCTTCATCATCGGTCGGCGGAAGGCGCCGCCCTGGGCCGGCTACGCCCCGCAGGCCGAGCCCACGGATGTGGACGTGTCCTGAGGATGCCGGTGGTGCTGCCCGATACTGGCGTGTGATACGCGCTCTTCGACAGCAGAGATCCGCATTCTGAAAATGCTGGGGAGAAGAGCAAGGTCTTGGAAATCTCCCAGGCTCTGCTCCCGTGGCCGGTGGTGTATGAAACGCTGCGTACGCGATTCGTGCGGAATAGGCCTGCACTCGCGCGGTTCGAGGCGTACGTTTTGGGACCGCGCGTTACGTATGTCGATGACGCGCCGTATCGAGATGATGCACTCCGATTGGCGCTCGATTCATCGCTGCGGCGGGGCCGGCCTCTCAGCATGGTTGACTGTGTTCTACGCCTGATCCTTTGGGACCGAAGCTTCGCGATCGATGCCCTGCTGACGTTCAATATCGGAGATTTCGCTGATGTCTGTCGGGACCGGGGTATTGAGATCGTCTGGGCCGAAGAAGAACGCGTCTCATCCGTTTGAATGACGCGCGCTTGTGCCTTCCGGCCTAATGTACCAGCGCCAGGCATAGGTCGAGCCTTGCGTCTGGATGAAGTGGCTGAAGATGGCGACCAACCCGCAAAGCCCCTTCGACCCATTTCACATCGACCCGCCTCCGGAGGAGGGGAGCTGGTTCATCGATCACGGGGCATTCCGGCCCAGGTCGAGGAACTCGCTTCGCCGGCTGATCGGAGCGGCGGTCGCTGTGGTCTCGGCAGGGGCGGCCGCCGGCCTCGGCTATTTCTGGTTCGCGATCCCATAGCGGGGGCTGTTCTTCCCAGCCCGCGTCTGGTGCTATGCCCCTATGGGGAGGACACCATGAGAGCAGCCATCGCCCGCGCCAAGCGCATCGTTTGCGACGAGGTTCCCGATATCGTGCCCGACCAGGGCCAGGTGCTCGTGCGCACCCTCGCTTGCGGCATTTGCGGCTCCGACCTGCACGCGCTGCACCACGCCGACGTGGTGGGGCGGCTGTATCGCGCCGTGGGCGTCGAGAATGCCCTCGACCCTGCCAAGGACGTCGTGTTCGGCCACGAATTCTGCGCCGAAATCCTTGATCACGGGCCAGGCACGGAGAAGCGGCTGAAGCCGGGCACCCGCGTCGTCTCCGTCCCGCGCGTGTTCGACCGCACGGGCGGGCACACCGTCGGCTACTCCAACCGCTTTCCCGGCGGCTATGCCGAACGGATGGTGCTGACCGAGAAGCTGCTGCTCGAAGTGCCGAACGGGCTGCCCGCGCACCTCGCCGCGCTGACCGAGCCGCTGGCGGTGGGCGAGCACGCCGCGGCGATGGCCGACCTCGCCGGGGCCGGCGCCGCCCTGGTGGTGGGCTGCGGCCCGGTGG
>DATFDN010000260.1:0-4146 GCA_035252035.1 Acetobacteraceae bacterium
CTGGATTCGGGGTATTCCAGCGCGCGCGGGTGCATGTCCATGCGCTAGCCTCCGCTAGTGGTCCAGCCGCTCGACCGAGCGGGCGACGAAGCCGATCACGTTCTCTCCAGGCTCGTAATGCACGCGCACGCGCGCCTGCTCGCGTTGCAGCGGCGGCAGTTGCGCGGGCTCCGCCCCCGCCTTGTGCGACAATTCGAATTGGTGGCTCACGCCGTCGGGATCACGAAGCTGGAACCGCCCCTCCTGGACGATGGTGATGATTCCTTCCATGGATTTCATGCGCGCCCTCGCCGCCTGGCGTGGCTGAAATCCGCTGGCGCGGCTCTGGTTCCCCGGCTGCAACCGCCTCCGGCCGAAAGGCGTTGCAGCGGCGCCGATTCATAGCCCCGAGGCGCCGCCAATGAAGAAGATCCGCCGCACCATGACCGAGCGCGTCTCCGGGTTCCTCCAGGAGTGGACCCTGCCCCGCCAGTTGCGGGGCGAGGACGTGATGGCCGAGGCAGCGAAGAGCACGATGTCCAAGACGCTCCGCCCCCGGCTGGAGGAGGCCGATCGCGTCGGCACCTCCATTTGCCCGTTCTGCGCCGTCGGCTGCGCGCAGCTCGTCTACGCCAAGAACGGCAAGCCAATCCATATCGAGGGCGACCCGCGCAGCCCGGTGAACCAGGGCACGCTCTGCCCCAAGGGCGCCGGCACGCTCGGGATGCTGCTGAGCCCGGCGCGGATCAACCAGGTGCTCTACCGCGCACCGTATTCGGACCGCTGGGAGCCGCGTCCGCTGGAATGGGCGATGGACCGCATCGCCGAGCGGGTGAAGCGCACCCGCGACGAGACCTTCGTCGAGACCCTGGCCGACGGCACCTTGGTCAACCACACGCTGGGTATCGGCTCGCTCGGCGGCGCGACGCTGGACAACGAAGAGAACTACCTGATGAAGAAGTTGTTCGGCGGCGGCCTGGGGATGGTGAACATCGAGAACCAGGCCCGAATCTGACACTCCTCCTCGGTCCCCAGTTTGGGGTCCACCTTCGGGCGCGGCGCGGCCACCATGGCGCTGTGGGACTTGGCCAACAGCGACGTGATCACCGTCATGGGCTCGAACATGGCGGAGAACCACCCGGTCGCGTTCCGCTTCGTGACGGAGGCGCAGGCCCGGGGCGCCACGATCATCCATGTCGATCCGCGCTTCACGCGCACGTCGGCGCTGGCCAACATCCACGCGCCGATCCGCTCGGGCACCGACATCGCGTTCCTGGGCGGGATCATCCACTACATCCTGGAGAATGACCTCTGGTTCCGCGACTGGGTGATGGCCTACACGAACATCGCGGCCATCATCGAGGGTGGTTATCGCGACCCCGAGGAGACGGGCGGGGTGTTCTCGGGCTTCAACCCGGACAACGCCGCCTACAAGGTTGACACCTGGCAGTACGAGGGCGAGGTGGTTCCCTCGGCCCTCGCCGAGCACGCCCCATCGCTGGAGGGGAAGGACCAGGAGGCGGGCGAGCGGGAGATGACCAAGCACCCGCCGCCCGGCGACCCGACGCTGCGACACCCGAACTGCGTCTACCAGATCATGCGCCGGCACTTCGCGCGCTACACGCCGGAGATGGTGGAGCGCACGACCGGCTGCCCGAAGGAGACGTTCCTGCGCGTCGCCGACGCCATCGCGCGCAACTCGGGGCGCGAGCGCACCGGCGCCTTCTGCTACGCGGTGGGCTGGACGCACCACTCCTACGGCGTGCAGATCATCCGCGCCGCCTCGATCATCCAAGGCCTGCTCGGCAACGCGGGCCGCCCCGGCGGCGGGATCATGGCGCTGCGCGGCCATTGCAGCATCCAGGGCAGCACGGACATCCCGACGCTCTACAACATGCTGCCCACCTACCTGATGCAGCCGCACGCGCTCAAGAAGCACCACTCGCTTGAGCAGTACCTGGAGACGGAGACGCCAGAGACCGGCTGGTGGCACAACCTGCCCAAGTACATGGTGAGCTTGCTCAAGGCGTGGTACGGGGAACAGGCCACACCGGCCAATTCCTATTGCTACGACCACCTTCCGAAGATGACCGGCGATCATTCGCAACTGCCGATGACGCTGGCGATGATCGATGGCGTGGTGAAGGGCCAGTTCGTCCTCGGTCAGAACCCGGTGGTCGGCGCGGTCAACTCCGACCTCGTCGAGCGCGGCTTGTCCAAGCTCGAATGGATGGTGGTCCGCGACTTCGCGATGACCGAGACGGCGGATTTCTGGCAGAAGGGGCGCCTCGTGCAGCGCCGGGAGCTGCGGCCCGAGGACATCGGCACCGAGATCTTCTTCATGCCGAGCGCGATGGCGGCCGAGAAGGAGGGCACCGTCACCAACACCTCGCGCCTGGTGCAATGGCACGACAAGGTTTGCGAGCCGCCCGGCGACAGCCGCTCGGAGACTTGGTTCGTCTATCATCTCGGCCGGCGGCTGAAGGCGATGTACTCGGCCAGCACCGAGAGGCGCGACCGGGCGATCCAGGCGCTGACCTGGGATTATCCGGTGAGCGGCGCGATCCGCGAGCCAGACGCCGCCGCCGTGCTGCGCGAGATCAACGGCAAGCGCCTCTCGGACGGCGAGCAGTTGAAAAGCTTCGAGGAGATCAAGGACGACGGCAGCACCGCCGTCGGCGGCTGGCTCTACACAGGCATCTTTCAATCCGAGCACGACAACAAATCGCGCTCGCGCAAGCCGGACGGGCCATCGGGTCCGGGCAGCCATGCCGGCTGGGCGTGGGCCTGGCCGGCCAACCGGCGGACCATGTACAACCGCGCCTCCGCCGACCCCGATGGCAAGCCGTGGTCGGAACGCAAGAAGATGATCTGGTGGGACGAGCAGAAGGGCGAATGGACCGGCACCGACGTGCCCGATTTCGAGAAGACCACCAAGCCGACCATGCGCCCGAATTACTGGCTGCATCCGAAGGGCATGAAGGCGCTCTCGGGGGCGGACCCGTTCATCATGGAGGCCGACGGCAAGTGCCAGCTCTTCTCGCCCTCGGGACTGAAGGACGGACCGCTGCCGACCTATTACGAACCGGTGGAGAGCCCGGTCCGCAATCCCTTCTATCCGGGGACTCAGATCAATCCGGCGACCAAGCTGTGGCCGCGACCTGGAAACGAGTATCACGCGCCGGGCGATCCGCGCTTCCCGTACGTTTTCACGACGTTCCGCCTGACCGAGCTTCACTGCGGCGGCATTCCCACGCGGGTCATGCCGCACACCGCAGAGTTGCAGCCGGAGGCTTTCGTCGAGATTTCGCCGGAGCTTGCCGCCGAACATGGCGTGCGGACCCTGGATTGGGTGGTGCTCTCGACGGCGCGGGGCGAGATCGAGGCCAAGGCGCTGGTCACGGAGCGGCTGCGCCCGTTCTCGATCGACGGGCGGAAGGTGCATCAGGTCGGAATGCCGTGGGTCTATGGCTGGGATGGCTTCGCGCGCGGCGACATCGCCAACGTGCTGCTCGCGATCCATGGCGATCCGAACACCTCGATCCACACCACCAAGGCGTTGACCTGCGATCTGCGCAAGGGAAGGCTGCCACGGCCGGGCGGGGTTGGCCGTGAGCAATGAGCACGGCGAGCGCGCCCTGGCGCTGATCGACAAGCTGCTCGCCGAGCGTCCCGAGAAGGTCGGCCACGACTTTTCCGAGACGACGCGCTGCCTGTCGGCGTACCGAGATACGCTCATCGGCCAGTTCCGCGAAACGGGCGCGGAGCACGACCGGATGCGCTTGGAAGGCGTCAACGCCGTGCTCAGTGTCGTCCTGGGCGGGCATTTTCCGCTGGGCGACATCCCCTGGGGGCATATCGAGGAGGCACGCAAGCGCCTGGAGCGGGTGGTCCGAGACTAGTTACAACGCTGACCGGCGTGGAATCAGCACGACCCAGCGGCGCTCAACTCCGGAATGCGCCGTAAGACCTTCGTCTGGCCCAGGAGCGGGACTCCCAGGTAAATACGAGCAACCATCATATCCGGAGATTTTAGCTCGGCCGCGACGTTGTACCGCCTTCCATCCTCGGGGTTATAGAACCGGCCGTTCTTCCACCGCGCAGGCCCGGAAGGTTGAAGGCCTTCCAGGATCGTCAGACCACAAACCAAGCGTGACCGGAGCGCCA
>DATFDN010000261.1:0-13623 GCA_035252035.1 Acetobacteraceae bacterium
GGAGCCCACGATGGTAGTGCATCGTGTTCCTCCACAGGTTGAGCCATCGCTAAGCTCGGCGGCTCAATCGAGCGCCGGCCAGAGTCGCCTGGCCGGCGCTCATGTTTTAGCAGGCAATCCATTCCGATCGGAAATCATTGCCGTATCAGGGCACCCGTATAATCCATCCGCACCCAGCGCCGTCATCAGCACTGAAGTCATAGAGCGGGATGAGATCAGATAGAACCATGAAGCCCGTCATTGCGAGGAGCAAAGCGACGAAGCAATCCGGCCTTCCAAGCGGCTGGATTGCTTCGCTGCGCTCGCAATGACGACCGCTTTCCTGGTGCGGCCTAAACGCATCCTGCTCTATTCCTTGAAGACTGTCCGGAACGTCGCCTGCAAGCCCATCTTCGGCACCATGGCGGCCCTCCCTTCTCGCCGCCCTGGCAGCGAGCGGGTTCATGGAGCAGTACTAGCGGTGAATGGCAGCGCCCCGAGTCTAATGAGCTCGTGCTCGAAACGATGGCGGGTGGGGCAGAAAAGGGCGAAATCCTTGAGCCACGTTCTCCTCTGTCCCTCATCCAGCGGGTGCAGGTGATGCACGTCGAGTAGTGACCGTGGGTTCACTGAAGTGCCAACCACGCGCACGGCGGGGTCAAAGCTGCATCGATCGCAAAGCGAAGTGCCAGCCTTCTTTCTCTCACAAACAAATCGATTAGCAAGCCACGCCGCACGGAGCCGGATCTTGGCTTTGCGCTCCTCGGTCATGCCTTCCATTGCCGAGCACGAGAGATCTCGTTTGATGTTTTCAAACACCTTTCGGGGGATGTCGCTGGCCTCAGCATTACGAATCTCGTCTTCAATCGCGATCCAAGCATTTGCGGCTGACTGCGGTACGAGCCCGAGTTCATCTATCATCCCGCGCTCGTCGTCAATCAATGGGCGGAGGGTGGCCGACGAGTGCTGGAACAGGCGAGTGTAGGCTGACGGGGTCAGCACCTTTCTGGCCAGCGGCTTATCTTTAATGCCAAAGCTCTCGATAATCGGGAATGCGACAGACCATCGGCGGCGCCCACTCTGCGCCCACATGTCTTGCAGGCGCTCATACTCGGCATCACCAATGATTGTCCGAAGGGAACGCATTGTCGGGCGGAGGCGATGGATTGCGATAAAGCGCCCTGCCAAGTCGGGGTGCTTTCGCGAGATCTCCAGGTAGTCCGGGTCGTTCTCAAAGCCCGCGTTGGGCCGTTCTATGCCCTGGGTGATGTATTCCAAAACATAGCCATCGCCCATCTGCCGGTTGATCGTCGCCTCGCACTGAGAGGCCGCGTGAGGCTCATCGGAATGGGGCGTGAAGCCGAGCCACGTGGTCCCTGGGAGCCAATCGGCCTTCGCTGCCGTGATCGGGTTCGGCAAATCTTTGATTCGGAGTTCTGCCATATACGCAACCTCGCAAAAGCGAAGTGGAGCTGAAGATCTCAAGTGGCCTACAAGAGTCTATCTAGCACCATCCCTAGAGCGGTGACTCCCTCCGGCACCCGAACGCCGAGCAAGGTCAGGCAATCGCAAGCCGCTCCCGCACCAGCTCGAAGATCGCGCGCTGAACCGCCTCCGTGTCACCGTTCGCATCCACGAGCGCGCAACGCCCCGGCTCATCGCGGGCGATCGCGCGGAAGCCCTCGGCCACGCGGGCGTGGAAATCCGCGCCCAAACGCTCGTAGCGGTCCGGCGCGTCGGCGCGTGCAGCGAGACGGGCAGCGGCGGTTTCGGGCGAAACCTCCAGGATGATCGTCAGGTCGGGCACGAGGCCGATCATCGCGCCCAGCGTGGCGATCATTGTCCGGTCCACCCCCAGCCCCCAGCCCTGGTAGGCCATGGTGGAGTCGGCGAAGCGGTCGCAGATCACCCAAGTCCCCGCCCGCAGCGCCGGCAGGATCGTGCGCTCCACATGCTCCGCGCGCGCCGCGCAATGCAGCAAGGTCTGCGCGAACGGCGTGAACGGGACATCGGGCGAGAGCAGCAGTCTACGCAGCGCCTCGGCCCCCGGAGCGCCGCCCGGCTCGCGGGTGAGCAGGACCGGCACGCCGCGCGCCTCCAGCGCCGCGCCGAGCTTGCGCGCCTGGCTCGTCTTGCCGGCGCCCTCCCCGCCTTCGAACGTGATGAAGCGTCCGGCCGGCAGCGCCTCAGCCCCCGCGCACGTAATGCGCCAGCACCGCCATGGCCCGCCCCGGCAGGCCGAGCCGGTCCACATCGGCGCCCGCGACCAGCGGCACCTGCATGGACGGCACGCCCTGGCCGGCGATGCGGAGGCTGCCCAGGCGCGTGCCGCGCGCCACCGGGGCGCGGACGGGGGTTTCGTAATCGAGCTTGACCGTGGCGGCCTTGCGCCAGTTGCGCGGCATGGTGACGACCAGATCGCCGGCATCGCCCACGACCAGCGGCACGGTCGGCGCCGCGCCCAGCCAGACCGGCACTTGCTCGATCGGCTCGTTGCTCCCGAACAGCACCACGTCCTCGAAATTGTTGAAAGCCCAGTCCATTAGCCGCTCGCCCTCCTCCGCCCTCTGATGCATGGAGGTGAGCCCGTTCAGCACCAGGATCACCCGCCGGTTGCCGCGCAAGGCGCTGGCGGCGAGCCCGAAGCCGCCCGCCTCGGTGTGCCCGGTCTTGAGGCCGTCGGCGGTGCCCTTCTGCACCAGGGGATTCCGGTTGCCCTGCTCTATGTTGTTGTACTTGAAGGTTTTCTCGGAGGCGTAGTGGTAGTAGTCGGGGAACTCCCGGATGATCGCGGCGGCCAGCATGGCGATGTCGCGCGCGCTCATGTGCTGGTCGGGATCGGGCCAGCCGGTGCTGTTGCGGAAGTTGCTGTGCGTCAGCCCGACCTTCTTCGCCGTCTCGTTCATCAGGGCGGCGAACTGCGATTCGGACCCGGCGATGGCCTCGGCCAGAACGATGCAGGCGTCGTTGCCGGAATCGACCTCGATGCCGCGGATCAGATCCTCGACCCGCACCTGCTCGCCCACCTGCACGAACATCTTCGACCCGCCCATGCGCCAGGCGTGCTCGGAGATCGGCAGCGTGTCGTCGAGCTTCAGCCGGCCCTCCTTGAGCCGCGAATAGACGATGTAGAGGGTCATCAGCTTGGTCATCGAGGAGGGCGGCATCTCCTCGTCGGCCGCCTTGTTGAGCAGCTCGGCATTCGTGTTGAAGTCCATCGCGAAGGCCCAGCGCGCGGCCGTATCGAGGGGGCCGAGCGGCGTGCTCGCCGCGCCGCCCGATGATGTCTCCGCCTCAGCCGTGTGCATCGCCTTGCCGCGCGGCGCGCGGACGGCGATGGCCGGTCCGCCCGCCAGCAGCGTGGCGCCGAGCAGGGCAAAGCGTCGGGTCAGCATCGGTTCGGCCTCCCTGTTCACGCCAGCACGCTGTCGCCGACCAAGCCGACGACCAGCGCATAGAAATCGGAGGGATTGTAACGCCGGATCGCGGCGAAGTTGGCGAAGACGAGGAACGACTCGCCGCCCGCGCCATCGGGCAAGAGCAGCGCCGCCTCGCGATCGCCCGCCAGCGGACGACCGCTCAGGCTTCTGACGCCAAGCTCGCGCCACTCCCGCAACGGCCGGCGTTCGTCCCGGCCCGCGAGCGCCGGATCAAGCCCTGGCGGGACCGCCACCTCCATCCCCCAGGCCTCGCCGGGCACCCAATGGTTGCGGGCGAGATAATTGGCGATCGAGGCCAGCACGTCCGGCGTGCTGGTCCAGATGTCGCGCCGCCCGTTGCCCTGGAAATCGACCGCGAAGCGCAGGAACGAGGTCGGCATGAACTGCGGCTGGCCCATCGCCCCGGCATAGGAGCCGGTCATGCGCTCCGGCGCGATGTCGCCGTGATCGAGGATGCGCAGCGCCGCGATCAGCTCGGAGCGGAAGAACGGCCGGCGCGCGCTGCCCCAGGCCAGGGTCGCCAGCGATTCCACCACGCGGTAGTCGCCCATCTTGGTGCCATAGCTCGACTCCAGGCCCCAGATGCCGATGATCACGCTGGGCGCGACGCCAAAGCGGTCCGCGACGGCGCGGAACAGCGCGGCGTTGCGCCGGTGGGCCGCCCGCCCCTCCTCGATTCGCTTGTCGGTGACGAGCATCGCCCGGTACTGCGCCCACGTCATGGTGAACTCGGGCGCGTGATTGAGCTTGTCCAGCACCTTCTGGTTCGGCCGCACGTCATCGAGCGCGCGATCGAGCGTGGCCGCCCTGACGCCCGATCGCCGCGCCTCGGCGCGGACCGCGGCCAGGAAACTTTCGAAATCGTCTGGCGCGGCGCGGGCGAGGGCGGCGGGACAGGCGAGGGCGAGCGACAGCGAAGGAAGCAACGATCGGCGTGAGAGCATGGCTGAATCCTTTGCCACGCCGCTCCCCTCCGCTGCAATCAGAAGCTGTGCGGCCCATGCGACATTTTGGAACAGGCGAAGGAGAGCAGTCAGGCTTCACCCCCTCTTTGGCCCCCAGCGGCGGAGAGGGAGCCCACCAGACTTGAAGGCCTGCCCGCCGAACGACAGAGTGGCGCCCCCTGGCGGAGATGCGGCGCATGGACTTGGACCTGTTTGTCATCGGCGGCGGCTCGGCCGGGGTGCGGTGCGCGCGAATCGCGGCCGGGTATGGCGCGCGCACGGGAATCGCGGAGGAGCGGTTCTGGGGCGGCACCTGCGTCAACGTCGGCTGCGTGCCGAAGAAGCTGCTGGTGCAGGCGGGCGAGTATGGCGGCTTCGCCGAGGACGCGGTGGGCTTCGGGTGGGAGATCCGCAAGGGGTCGCACCACTGGGGCAAGCTGATCGCCGCCAAGGACGCCGAGATCGCGCGCCTGAACGGCATCTACCGCCGCCTGCTGGACAACGCGGGGACACGGGTCTTCGAATCGCGCGCGCGCCTGCTCGACGCCCACACGGTCGAGGTCGGCGGCACCCGCGTCACCGCCGAACGCATCGTCATCGCCACCGGCGGCCATCCGACGCGCCCCGACATTCCTGGGGCGGAGCTTGGCATCGTCTCCGACGACGCATTCTATCTGCCTCGGATGCCGAAGCGCATCGCCGTGATCGGCAGCGGCTACATCGCCGTCGAGTTCGCCGGGATCTTCGCCGCCCTCGGGGCCAGCGTGGACCTCGTGTTTCGCCAGCCGCTCCCGTTGCGCGGCTTCGATGCCGATTTGCGCGAGGCATTGGCCGAAGCCTTGCCGCGCCACGGGATCCAGGCCCATCCTGGCTGTTCGCCGAAGAGCGTCGCCCTGGACGGGCGGGGGCGCGTGCTGAGCCTGAGCGATGGGCGGACGCTCCGCACCGACCTTGTGTTCTTCGCCACCGGACGACGGCCCGCCACCGACGATCTCGGCCTGGAGGCGGCTGGGGTCGCGCGCAACGAAGCGGGGGCGGTGCTGGTGAATGAGCATCTCCAGACAAGCCAGCCGCACATCTTCGCCATCGGCGATGTCACCGACCGGCTGAACCTCACGCCCGTCGCCACCGCCGAGGGCCATGCGCTGGCCGACAGCCTGTTCGGCGGCCGTCCGCGTGCCATCTCGCTGGCGAACGTGCCGACGGCGGTGTTCTTCACCCCGCCACTCGCGACGGTCGGCCTCACCGAGGAAGCGGCGGCTTCGCGCGGGAAGGCGGACATCTATGTGTCGCGCTTCACACCGATGCGCCACACGATCAGCGGACGCCCGCGCACCTCGCTGCTGAAGCTGGTGGTGGACCAGGCCAGCCAGCGCGTGCTGGGCGCGCACATGATGGGCGAGGAGGCGCCGGAGATCATGCAAGGACTGGCGATCGCCCTGGTGATGGGGGCGACCAAGGCCGATTTCGACCGGACCATTGGCATCCACCCGACCTCGGCCGAGGAGTTCGTGACCATGCGCACCCGGACTAGGGTCGCCGGAGTGGCGAAGGCCGCCGAATAGGTGCGCGGCCGGCGGCGCAATTTTGCGTCGGAATGCAACCACGTTGGCCATCGGAACGCTTTGCGAGGGCATTAACCCCGCTGAGCCGATCGATGCGCACTTTCCGCCCGGATGTTCCGCACTATGCCTGAGCCCTCCGCCGTTCCTGGCGTGCCCCCGCCCGCGCCGGCGGAAGTTTCCGCGGCGCGCACACCAAACTTCGCCACCCTGACCAACATCGTCGTCGTGGTGGTGGTCATCGCGGCGCTGTATTTCGGAGCCGAAGTCCTCGTTCCGATTACCCTGGCCGTGCTGCTGAGCTTCGTGCTCAGCCCGCTGATGGAGCTGTTGCGGCGGCTCTGGCTGCCGCGGGTCGTCGCCGCCCTGCTCGCTGTCTTGCTCGCCATCGGCATCATCATCGCGCTCGGCGGCATCATCGGCACGCAGATCGCCGGGCTGGTGGACCAGGTTCCGCAGTATCAAACGACAATCGAAAGAAAGCTCGCCTCGCTGCGCCAACTGATTGCCGTCGATCTCTCAAGCCGCATCAGCGGGCTGACCCATAAGATCGAGGGCGCAGGCGGTGGCAACGCCGCGCCCTCGGCCGCCCCGGCCGCGACGCCAGCCGCTCAGAACCAGGCGCAGAAGCCGGTTCCGGTCGTGATCACCGAATCGCCCACGACATCCGCGCTGGCCTTGGGCGAGCGCATCCTGACGCCGATCCTGCACCCGCTGGCGACGCTCGGCATCATCCTGGTCGTCGCCATCTTCATCCTGCTGCAAAAGGAGGATCTGCGGGACCGTATGATCCGCCTGTTCGGATCGAGCGACCTCCACCGCGCCACCGCGGCGATGGACGATGCCGGACGGCGCCTGACCCGGTACTTCCTCACCCAGCTCGGGATCAATTGCCTGTTCGGGACCATCGTCGGCATCGGCCTCTTTTTCATCGGAGTGCCGAGTCCCGTGCTGTGGGGCATCCTCGGGGCGCTGCTGCGCTTCGTGCCCTATATCGGCTCCTACATCGCGGCAGCCCTGCCGATCGTGCTGGCCGCGGCGGTAGGCACCGGCTGGAGCATGGCGCTCTGGACGGCGCTGCTCTACGTCGTGACCGAGCTTATCATGGGCCAGGCGGTGGAGCCGATGGTCTACGGCCACAGCACCGGCCTCTCGCCGTTCTCCGTCATCATCGCCGCCATCTTCTGGACCTGGGTCTGGGGTCCGATCGGGTTGATCCTGTCCACCCCGCTCACCCTCTGCCTAGTCGTGCTCGGTCGCCACGTTGAGCAACTGGAGTTCCTGGACGTGCTGCTCGGCGACCGGCCGGCGCTGACGCCGGTGGAAAACTTCTACCAACGCATCCTCGCCGGCGATCCGAACGAGGCGGAGGAACATGCGGTGCGCTTCCTGGGGGACCACCCGCTGTCCGCATACTATGATGAAGTCGCCGTGCCCGGCCTGCGCATCGCCGCCGCCGACGCGAGGCGGGGCGTGCTGTCCGCGCCGCAACTGCACCGGATCAAGGCGACGGTGCTGGAGCTGGTGAGTGACTTGGCCGATCACGACGATTCCGAGGCCTCCGCCCAGACATCGGACGCCACCGTCGCTGGCAAGACCCTCGACCAGAAGGCACTCTCGCCCGCGCCGGCGCCGCGCGGCGATGCCCCGGCGCCGGATCGACGGGCGCCGGGATGGGACAGCGAGACGCCCGTGCTCTGCGTCGCCGGCCGCGGCCTGCTCGATGAGACGGCGGCGGAGATGCTCGTGCAACTGCTCGACAAGCACGACATCGGCGCGCGGGCGGTGCCGCGTGAGGCGGCCTCGCGCGGGCAGATCGGCGCGCTGGATACGCGCGGCGTGGCGATGGTCTGCATTCTGTCCGTCGAGATGGCCGGCAGCCCGGTCAATCTCCGCCCCCTCATCCGCCGGCTTCGCCAGCGATGCTCGAAGGCCCTGGTGATGGCCGGTGTTTGGACCGAGAACGATGCGTTCCTCAGGGACGAAGCCGCGCGCCGACAGATGGGGGCTGATCTCTACGTGAGCTCGCTCCGGGACGCGGTGAATGCGTGCCTCTCCGCCGCGCACGGCACGGATCCGGCGGCCCTACCTGCGCCATGGCTTCAGGTGGTCGCTGGGCCGGCGCCGGGCCGCTAAATGCGTCACGTCGCCGAGGATCTGACCGGCGGTGGCTACAAGCACGGCGGAGTAGGCGAGCTGGAGGGCACCCTGTGCTACGGCCCTGCCACGAGCTCTCGCTCAGCACGCGACGTTGCATCGGCTCGACCGGTGAGTGGTGCCGCGTCGTGGCTGACCCGCATGTTCATCCTGAAACCGAGGCCTTGCCTGATATGGATACAGCGACGCCAACCGTTCCGCCGCCACGTCCACAGAATCTGAGCAGATCGCTCAAGCGCAACATCGCGGCTCTGGAGGAGCGTCGCCGGCAGGAGGCGGCCTCGGCGACGCGCCAGGAACGGCTCGCAGAGGCGATTACCTCCTTCACCGGCAGCATGCCGTTCGTGTACCTGCATCTGGCCCTCTACACCGCCTGGATTCTGCTCAACCTCGGCGTCGTGCCCGGGGTGCCGAAGTTCGATCCGTCCTTTGTGATCCTGGCCATGGAGGCGTCCGTCGAGGCGATCTTCCTGTCTACCTTCGTGCTGATCAGCCAAAACCGCACGGCCACCGCATCAGACAAGCGCGCCGATCTCGATTTGCACATCAATTTGCTGGCCGAACACGAGCTGACGAAGCTGACGGAGGTTGTGGTCGCCATCGCCATGCGCCTGGGCGTGCAGCTCGATGACGACGCCGAGATCGGGGAGGTCGAGAAGGACGTGGCGCCTGAAGCGGTGCTCGACGAACTCAACGCAAAGCAAGAACACCAACCCAAATGAAATGAGTTTCTCGACTCTCTCTTCGGGGGGCGGATTGGCCCACGAGCGGCATTCGCACGGAAGGTCACAATTGTTCGCTGCGCGAGGCCGTAAACCTGTGCCTCGCTGCCGCGCACGGCTCGGCGGCGGCAGCCCGCCACGGCTTCAGGCCGTCCACAACGCGGCGCCGGCCTGAAGGGGGATTGCTGCCGACCCCTTCCCCCAGGGCGAGGGGGAGTCGTATTACAAGCCCTCCTCCCCCTGCGGGAGGGGTAACGCGGCGCGGCATTATGAGCGAACCCAGGGTCAAGGCGGGGTTGTGGGTCAGCATGGCGATCCGGATTGGTGATCAATCCAACCGTCCCGGCGCCGTGCTGCGCAAGGGCGACCCGGATTCGGGCGGCATCCTGGTTGTGCTGCGCGGGCGCGCTGGGCTGTGCGTCCTGTCCCAGATACGCGCCGCCGACGCCGCTCCGGCCTGGCTGCGCGGGACCGGCGCGGCCCCGGTGGACGAGGCGGCGGCGGAGGCCTATGTCGCCCGCCAAGTCCGTCGCGACCCCGACCTCTGGGTATTGGAATTCGAGGCGCCGGACCTGATGCCGCCATTCGAGGCCCGAATCGTTCAATAGCGTTCTAGCCAGTCGCCCTTTTCGTGCAAATCGGCGTTGATGTTCATTCACGTCGGTAGGGCACGATGGTCGTACCCTGGCGGGGTCCGCCGGCATTTTACACGGCCCATTCCGGCGCGCGCAGCACCAGTGCGCGTAGCGCCGCGACAACGTCTTCGCCGGCGCCGTCATCCCCCATGGCCAGGGCGCGCGCGAGCGCGTTGCCGGTGAGGTCGTCATCAGAGGCGTCAGTCCCGGCGAAGCCCATGGACCAGTCCGGGAAAACGCGACGTTCGATCGGCCCCGCTTGGAGGATAGTGACCTCACCATGACGGGGGTCGCACTGAATGCGTTCGAAGACCCGCTCGATCGCGGCGAGAGGCCCCTCCAGAACCTGGGCGAAGAAGCCGGCGCTGAACAGCAAGGCTCCAGTGATGCCGTTCCGGGCGTTGTTGCGGCGTGCCCTGGCGAGGATCGCCGCGATCTCGGCATCGATCGCCGCGCCGTCGCCCGCGATCCGGTTGCGACTGAAATAGACTAGTTTGTGCAGCGTGTCAGGCATCGGACCTATGCTCTTCTCGGAATCGTCCACCCTGGGACGCGTCATACAACACGACAAACCTTTCCGCCTCGGCGGGCGGCAACGGGCGGCTCATGAGATAGCCTTGCATGTGGATGCATCCCTCGGCCCGGACGATGGCCGCCTGGCCCGCGGTCTCCACGCCCTCCGCCGTGGTTGACATGCCAAGGGTGGTGCCGAGCGCGACGATGGCGCGCACGACCGCCATGCCTTCCGGATTGTTCTCCAAGTCCTGGATGAAGGAGCGGTCAATCTTGATTTTGGTGAACGGAAAGCTGCGAAGCTGGCTGAGGGAGGAATAGCCGGTGCCGAAATCATCCATCGACACCGCCACGCCCATTTCCCGCAAGGCGTGCAGGGCCGCCAGGGTCTCATCGGCCCGCCGCACCAGCGCGCTTTCGGTGATCTCCACCTCAAGGCAATGGCCCGGCAGCGCCGCGGCGTCCAGGGCGCCCCTGACCGCCTTGACCAAGCGCGCGCCGTCCTGGAGCTGCACCGCCGAGACGTTCACCGCGACGGTCAGCGCGCCGCCCCACCGAGCGGCCTGCTTGCAGGCTGTCCGCAACGCCCACTCGCCGATGGGCACGATCAGGCCGATCTCCTCGGCCAGGGGGATGAACTGGACGGGCGGGACGAGCCCCCGCTCGGGATGGCGCCAGCGCAGCAGCGCCTCGAAGCCCACAAGGCGTTGTGTCTGGAGATTGATCTGAGGCTGATAGTGCAATTCGAGCTGCCGTAGGGGGAGCGCCTTGCGCAGATCGGATTCCAGCAGTTGGCGCTGCCGGGCCTGCTCGTCCATCGCCGGATCGAAGACGCGGAACGCGCGTCCGCCATCGGCCTTGGCATGGTGCAGGGCGAGATCGGCGTGCCGAATCAGCTCGTCAGCCTCGACCCCGTCGCCGGCGATGGCGATGCCGATGCTGGCGCCGATCGTGGCGATCTTTCCCTGCACAAGATACGGGCGCGCGAGGATATCCGCCAGGCGCGCCGCCAGGGCCGTCGCCGCGCCGCCGGCCACGAGCGCCACGGCGAACTCGTCGCCGCCAATGCGGCCCAGGAGGTCGCCCTCACGCAATGTCGCCCGCAGCCGCCCCGCGACCAGGCACAACAAGGCATCGCCGGCGCGCCGGCCGAAGGAATCGCTGACCAGCTTGAAGCGATCCAAATCCACCATCAACAGTGCTGGACGCTCCGGCTGGCGGGCACTCGCGTCCAGCATCCATCCTAGCCGGTGCTGGAACAATCGGCGGTCGGCGAGCCCGGTCAGGGCGTCATGGCCGTCGGGACCGCTCGCTGATCCATCCTTATCCGATGGCTCCGTTGTCCGTCGCCCGTCCATGCGCGGCATCCTAGGCACGACCGGACT
The DNA here is from genome assembly GCA_035252035.1 of Acetobacteraceae bacterium. Taxonomy (GTDB): domain Bacteria; phylum Pseudomonadota; class Alphaproteobacteria; order Acetobacterales; family Acetobacteraceae; genus DATFDN01. The sequence goes on from DATFDN010000261.1 coordinate 11,338, forward strand.
AAGGATTGATGAACGGAATACCGCCGTCCAGTGCTGGACGGCACGCCACGCCGTTGCGCGGTCCGTGCGGGCGTTCCTATGCTCCCCCCGATACGGAGGGAGGAACAGGGAATGCTCTCGCACCGACTGTGCCTGCTGCTCGCGGCGTCCGCGCCGCTGCTCGCCGCCCCGCTCGCCGCGCGCGCCGCGCCGTTCATGATCGTGGGCGACGACGAGAAGCTGCTATGGGACGAGCACGGCGGCAACGTGCTCAAGCCGACCGGCAAGGACAATGTGCTGATCGTTGATCTCGCCGAGCCGGAGAACCCGCGGATCATCGCCAATTTGCCGCTTGAGAACTCGGTGGTCGGGCCGCCCACCAACGTCGCGATCACGCCGGGGAACAGCCTTGGCCTCGTGGCGGACTCCGTCACGGTCATCGACGAGGGCGGCAAGCCAAAGCAGGTGCCGACCGACAAGCTGTTTGTGATCGACCTGAAGGCGAACCCGCCCCATCTGGGGCAGACCCTGACCGTGGGCAAGCAGCCCTCGGGACTGGCGATCAATCCGGCGGGTGATCTGGCGTTGGTCGCCGATCGCGCGGGCGACGCGCTGAGCGTCCTGAGAATCGAGGGCCAGCACGTGACCGACGCCGGCCAGGTGCCGATGGGCGGCAGCGTCGCGGCGGTGGAGTTCACGCCGGACGGGAAGCACGCGCTGGTGGCCAAGACTCCCGCCAACCGGGTATCGCTGCTGGCGGTGGATGGCACGACGCTGCGCGAGGTCGCGGCTTTCCCGACTTATCTGATGCCCTACAACCTGGGCGTGACGCCTAACGGGCAGCTCGCGCTCACCGCTGATAACGGCATCTCCGACGGCAGCGTGGACGTGGTGAGCGTGATTGACCTCGCCGCGCAGCCGCCGCGCGTCACTGACCGCATCGCCGTCGCCAACGGGCCGGAGGGTCTCGCCGTCAGCCCGAAGGGGGATGTGGCGGTGGTCGCCAGCGTGGACGGATCGAACAAGTTCGGAAGCTGGTTCTACCACAAGAACGGCGTCATCACCGTGCTGCGGATCAATGGCGCCAAGGTCTCGCCCGGCAAGGTGATCGAGGTGGGCGCGGTCCCCGAGGCGATGGGGTTCACGCCGGACGGAGCGTATCTTTACGTGGGAAACTATCTTGACCAGGATTTCTGGATCTTCCGGGTGAACGGCACCGAGCTGACGGACACCGGCAAGCGCTTCAAGGTGCCGGGGCATCCGGCGTCGGCGCGGATCAGCCCGCGTTCGTAGCTAGCCGTACCTGTGGGAAACGGGAGCCGACCGAGCGGGACGCGATCCCGCTCTCGGGCGACAGACCTTGGACAGAAGCGAGCAGTGCATCGTTGACCCGCCCAGGCGGCAAACCCAGCGGCAGCAAGAAACCCCGCCCGGTCGCACGAATCCGCTCGGCCTGCGCGCCGAGGTCGAAGGCGGCGGCGGGCAGGCCGGCCCGCCACGCTTCCGTCAGCGTGAAGCACCAGGTCTCGGGCACGACCGAAGGAATGAAGGCGATCGACGCCTCCTGAGCGCGGATCAGCGCCTCGGCCTCCTCCGGCTCATACGGGCCGGTGACGAAGACGCCGGATTCGATCAGGCGCGCATCGTCGATCGTGTGCCCAACCACCACGAACGAGAGCGGCAGCGCGCGGGCGCCCGCATCGCGGGCGCAGGCCAGCAGCACGCCGTAGCCCTTGGCCAAGCCCACCGCCCCGATGACCGCGACCCGGCAGGGCAGCGTCGGGCGGATGCTCGGCGCCATGGCGCGATCATTTTCGTGCGCGACCACCTCCGCCCTGATGCCGGGAAAGTGCCGCGCCAGCCGGGCGGCGGTGTCGGCCGATGGCGCCACGACGCGATCCGCCGCCCCGAGCACCCGTGCGCTGCGGGCGCGCAGTGCCGCCGGGCTGATCGGCTCATCGAGCAGGCTGCCGAGATCGGCGACGCACGCCGCGCAACCATCCGCATCCGGCTCCGTGCAATGACGCCCCCCCGCCCCGAGCAGCACCACCCGCGCGCAAAGCCACCCGTAGTCGTGGACATGCACTTCGTAGGACACGCGCAAGCGGTTTGGGAGATCCAGCACGCTGGGCGCGTGGCCGAGAAAGTGATGCAGCTCGACATGCTCCACCCGGTCGGCCCGCAGCAGGCGAGCCAGCGCGGGCAGCTCGTCCGGTATGGCGAAGGCCAGGTTCGGCGTCGGCGCGCTCGCCCCCGCTTCCTCGACCAGCGCACCGGGCCGTCCGTCGGGCAGACGCGCCGGGCGCA